>NZ_JBHWZP010000002.1:0-90127 GCF_042728395.1 Streptomyces sp. NPDC060205 | reverse complement strand
GATGTGTATAAGAGACAGCACTAAGGTGGGCGCATGCCCACTTTACCGCGAGAGCAGCCGGGGCCGTCCCCGGCGCAGCCGCATGAGGTCCGGCGGATGGCCGAGTCGTTCGGCGTGGACGCGCAGCGCTACGACCAGGCGCGGCCCGGCTATCCCGACGCGTTGGTGACACGGATCGTCGCCGCGAGCCCCGGACCCGACGTGCTCGACGTCGGCTGCGGCACCGGCATCGCCGCCCGCCAGTTCCAGGCCGCCGGCTGCACGGTGCTCGGCATCGAGCCCGATGCGCGGATGGCGGATGTCGCGCGAGGCCGTGGCCTGCGGGTCGAGGTCGCGGCCTTCGAAGCCTGGCAGCCGGCCGACCGGGCCTTCGACGCGGTGGTCGCCGCCCAGTCCTGGCACTGGGTGCAACCGGTCGCCGGGGTCGTGAAGGCGGCCCGTGTGCTGCGTCCGGGAGGACGGCTCGCGATCTTCGGACACGTTTACGAGCCGCCGGCCGAGGTGGCCGAACCGTTCGCCGCCGCCTACCGAAAGGTGGCGCCCGACTCCCCGTTCACCGGCCAACCGGCCCGACGCCCGATCGACTTCTACCAGTCGGGCTACGCGAAGTTCGCCGACGCGATCCGCGAGACCGGACAGTTCGACGCACCCGAACAGTGGCGCTACGACTGGGAGCATCCATACACACGCGACCAGTGGCTGGACCTGCTGCCCACGACCGGAGGCCTCACCCGACTCCGCCCCGATCAACTGGCCCGGATCCTGGACGCGGTCGGAGCCGCGATCGACGCGCTGGGCGGAAGCTTCACGATGAACTACACGACTTTGGCCACGACCGCGGCACGAGCGGACACGAACTGACCCCGCCCGCAGGGGCACCACCGGCCTGCCGTGCACGAGCTTGCCGTACGACCGCCGCTGTCCGGCGTGTTCACCAGGGTGCCTTGGCTGTCACCGCGCTGGCGTCGTCGCGACGGGTTCCGGCCTGGCGCAGTAGCGCGGAGGCGATCACGGTGGGCGGGTGGTGCAGCAGGCCTGCGAGATCCGTGTGGTTCCAGCGGTCGCTGAGGCCGTCGGAGTGCATCACCAGGACGGCGTCGGCGGGCAAGTGGTGCTCGTACGTGCGCAGTTGGTGCATCTGGTGGCCCGCGATGCCCGGGTGGGAGAGCAGTGTGGTGCGGGAGGTGCGGGTGACCAGTGCGGCGGTGATGTTTCCGACGCCGCAGAACAGCAGGCGGCCGTCGGGCTCCAGGCGGGCGATGGCCACTGCCGCGCCGCGGGTGCCGCGCAGCGCCCGGTGCACCTGCTCCATCGCCTGTTCCGGGGTGCGGGCTGTCCCCGTCCTGAAAGCGCGGGCGGCGGCCTGCGCCGCTGCGGCGGCCATCGGACCGTGGCCCAGTCCGTCACAGGACATGACCAGCAGGCCGGGGCCTGGACCGGCGACAGAGGCCCGCACGGGCGCGGGGCGGCCCGTTGTCCGCGTACGCAATGAAGAAGTGTTCTGCTCCGTGGCCGTGTGTGTCCGTGCCGCAGGCAGCCGGACTCCGGTCAGAGTCGCCCAGTCGGGGGCGGCGGGGGCCGGTGCATACGGGTCGGTGACCTTCTCGGCCGGAGCCGGAGCCGGCGTCGCCGCTCCTCCGGTGTCCGTGCGCGCGGCCCAGGCGTCGCCGCAGACCTCCTCGCCGCTGATGGGCCGGGTGATGCCTCCCACGGAGGGCTCCCCGGCCACGCGGGGGTGCACGGGCCGGGGCCAGAACCGAGCGAGCTGCACCGTGCCCAGACCGGGTCGGGAGTGTATGTGCAGGGCATCGGCCAGCCGATGGATCGCGCCGAGGCCGATACCGAGGGTGCCGAGCGTCGACATGCCGTCCCGCAGCGCTGCCGGTACGTCCGCCATCCCCGGGCCCGCGTCCACCGCCACCACCTCCACCCCGGCCGTGGTGTCGCTGCGCAGGACACGCAGCAGCAGAGAGCCGTCGACGGCGTGCCTGGTGAGATTGGTGGCCAGTTCCGTCACGGCCAGCACCAGCTCGGCGGTGCGCTGCTCGCCCAGTCCGATACGCCGGCCCAGAGCGGCGGCGGCCCCACGGGCGCCCTGGGACCCGTCACGGAACCAGGCCACGTCCTCGCAGTCCACCAGTTGTATGAGTCCCGGACCGGTCATCGCGCCCACTTGGTGATGGTCACGCTGGTTCCGCGCCCCGGGGCGGTGTCCAGGACGAAGTCGTCGACCAGCCGCCTGGAGCCGGACAGCCCCAGGCCCATGCCGCCGCCCGATGTCCAGCCGTCGGTGAGGGCGAGCTCCACATCGGCGATGCCCGGACCGGTGTCGCTGAAGACGATGCGTACGCCGTGCCGGCCGCGTTCGTCCACCAGATCGGCCGCCATGGTGCCTCCGCCGCCGTGTATCAGCGTGTTACGGGCCAGCTCGCTGGCGGCGGTGATCAGCTTCGTCTGGTCCACCAGCGAGAAGCGGCACTCCTGGGCCAGCGCGCGCGCCAGCTGACGCGCCTGTACGACCCCCGCAGTGGCGGTGATCTCCAACAGCTGAGGAGCGCCGGGATCCAGCTGAGGGGCGCCGGGGGTGCCGTTCACCGTCCTGCCGCGGTGTCCGGCACCGTACCCGCGGTGTCCGGCACCGCACCCACGGGGCCGGAAGCTCCCAGGGACGAGACGTGGGCCCGCTCCAGCACCTTCAGGCCCTTTTCCAGGGTCAGCGCGGTGCGTACGCCGCCCAGCGAAAGACCCAGCTCGACCAGGGTGATGGCCACCGCGGGGCGCATGCCCACCACGACGGTCTGCGCGTCCAGCAGACGCGAGAGCGAGGCGACCGTGGCCAGCATCCGGCCCACGAAGGAGTCCACGATGTCCAGGGCGGTGATGTCGATGACCACCCCGTGCGCACCGGACTCGACGATCTTCGCCGCCAGATCGTCCTGCAGCGCCAGCACCGACTGGTCGTCCAGGTCGATCTGGATGGAGACCAGCAGTACCTGCCCGATCCGCAGGACGGGGACGCGCTCACTCACTGGGCGTCGGCCTGTGACGTTGCCGAGAGGGTGACGCCCGAGCGGCGCAGCGCGTGGCGCAGTGCGTCGGCCAGCGTGGCCTTGGTGACGATGTCACCGAAGTTGATCCCGAGGGCGACGACGGTCTGCGCGATCTGCGGGCGGATCCCGGAGATCGTGCACTCCGCGCCCATCAGCCGGGCCGCCACCACGGTCTTCAGCAGGTGCTGGGCCACTTCGGTGTCCACGGCCGGGACTCCGGTGATGTCGATGATCGCGTGCTCGGAACCCGTGTCGATCAGCGCCTGGAGCATTTTCTCCATCACGACCATCGTGCGCGCCGAGTCCAGGGTCCCGACCAGCGGGACACCGATCACCCCGTCCCACAGCTTCACCACCGGCGTCGACAGCTCCAGCAGCTGCTCGGCCTGCGCCGCCACCAGCTCCTCACGCGTGGCCGCGTACACCTCGATGGTGAACAGCCCCAGCGTGTCCAGCAGCGAGGCGAACCGCAGATACGCCTGCAGGTCGCTGTCCTGACCGGACAGGGCCGGCTCCAGGACCTCCTTGAGGGCGAACACGCTGACCGCGGTCTCGGTCGGGGTGAAACCCTGCCGGGCCCGGTTGCGCGACAGCTCGGTGAGCAGGGCGCGGACTTCGCCGTACGCGTCGCCGTGCCCGTCGAGACTGCCGCTGCCGAGCGCGGCCACCAGTGCCGTGTAGATCTCCTGGAGCTCCTGGTGGACCTCCGCGCGACTCACCCGTCCGCTCAGCCGGCCGGTGACCTTGTCCGCCCAGTCGCCGCCGAGGTCCTCACCCCGAACGGACAACAGCTCGACCAAACGATCCGAAACGCCGCCACCGGCCACGAGCACATCCTTCGTCAGCAGACCAGACGGCCCTTTCGGAACCATAAGCCATCCCGGTGAGCCCCGATGGCGCCGCTCTCCCGCCCTACCCGGCTGTGGGTTCGCGGAGCGGTGATGGCACCGGGACAGTCAGTTGTTGTTGACGTCGCGTTCGAAGTCCTCGGAGCACTGTTCGCGTTCGGACTTGTTGTCCGCGTGCTGGACGCAGTCGTTGTAGTCCTTGAACGAGTCCGAGGTCAGGAAGGAGACGCCGATCGCGACGATGACGGAGGACGCGATGACCGCGAGAGCGCTCAGGATCGCGCCCACGATGGCCATGCCCCGGTGCGGGGCCCGTCCGCCACGGGCGCGCCGGGCGGCGATGATGCCGAGTACCAGGCCCACCAGGCCCAGGAGGATGCCTCCGAAGACCGTCCAGAAGAACACGCAGGCCGCGATGCCGAGCACCAGTGCCGCGATCGCGAGGCCGTTGCTGGTTCTCGCCCCGGGATTCTCAGGATGTCCGGGATAGGGGTAAGCAGGTTGACCGTAGTGAGCCATCCGCGGGCCTCGCCTTCCGTTCACCGTCAGCAGCACTTGTCGTACGTGTGCTCAGCCGTGTTCCCCGTGGCGTGCATCACATGCCGTCGCGCGAGCCGTGCGGCCGTGCCAGGCGGCGCTCGCCACGGGGAGACGGTCGCCCCGGCAAGCGTGGGGGAGCGGACGGTGTGCACGCGGACGGAAGTCACACGGGCGACTGCACGAAGCGCGACGGCCCCATGCCCCGTCGTACGCTGCCTGGGTGCAGACTGTCGAGCTCCTGCCCGACGTGACGACCGAGCGGACCGTACGCGATGTGTGGCGGCGCCTGTCGGACGCCGGTCTGCCCAGCCAGGCCGCTCACCGGCACCCGACGAACCGCCCCCACCTGACCCTCGCCACGGCCGACACACTCGTGCCCGAGGTACGCGTCCGGCTCCACGACGTGCTCGCCGCCCTGCCCGTCCCCCTGCACCTCGACGGAACGGTACGGTTCGCCGGCCGGACGCCTGTCCTGGCCTGGGCGGTCCGGCCCGACGAAGCCCTGATGCGCCTGCACGAGGCGGTATGGCGCATCCTGTGCGACGCCCCGGCCGGCGGACGGCTGAATCCGCTCCATGCCCCCGAGCGCTGGAAGCCGCACATCACCCTCGCCCGTGGCCGCGACGCCGCCCGCCCCGGCACTCCGCTGTTCTCCGGGGCGCCCGGCGGACCGGACGACGTCCTGACGGGCGACTGGGTGAAGGCTCGTACGTACGACTCTGCTGATCGCTCCACCACCCCGCTGGGACAGTGGTCCTAGGCCCTGAACGCGAACGGCGGCCAACCGCTGTGTGCGGAGGCCGCCGTCCGTCGACATCGAAGTCAGCAGTTGTACGCGTACCAGACCGGCGAGAAGTCGTAACTGCTGTATCCGTGGACCGTTCCGTTCGCCTCACGGCCCGCGATGGTGCCGATGACGGTGAACAACCGGTTCTTGAACGCCGCGACCGTGCCTACCGTCTGGAGTGTGTTGCGGTGCGCGCATCGTCACCCGCCGAGCGTGTCGGCCTCAAACAATTCAACGAGCACTGAAATGCGGCGGAGCGGACGAACGCCGCCGCGGTCTTGCGCCACGGGGCGTGCTCACGGCCGCCCTGCGGGACTGACGGCGTCAGGGGCCGCGGGACAAGTTCAGAGAGCGAAGATGCGGGCGATGAAGAAGCCCGCGACGATCGCGGCGCCGAGGACGATCAGCCAGACCCAGACGCCGGGGTGTTCCCACATGCCTCCATCCGCACGCTCCTCGTGTGCCTCGGCGATCGAGCCCTCGGCCGGGGGTGTTTCCTGTGGTGGCACGCGTGGATCCGTCATGACTTCAGGCTCACGCAGGTCGCACGGGCGCGCATCCGCAGAGCGCTCGCCCTCAGGGGTTCGTCTCGCCGCGTACCAGGGGCAGGCACACGGGCTGGACGCCCTGGGGGAGGTCGTCGGGGTGGCACCAGCGGGCTTCCAGGATCTCGAAGGGGTCGATGCGCAGTTCACCGCCGACGAGACGAGCCTCGTAGGCCACTTCCATACGGGTGCGGAAGCCGCTGTTCAGCATGACCAGACGGCCCACTTCCACATCGAGCCCGGTCTCCTCCCTGACCTCGCGGATCACGGTGTGCCGGAAGTCCTCACCCTTGTGCGCGAAACCACTCGGCAGCCCCCACGGGCGGCTCGGCGGCCACATCCGGTGCCGCAGCAGCAGGACCCGCCCCTCGCCGTCGCGCACGACACCGATCACGCCCACCACGAACTTGGCGTTGAGGGTCCACACGATGCGGTTCTGGACGGGGCGCAGGAGCCGCCAGAGGCGGGCAAAGAGTCGTCGCACGGAGCCTCGGCCGGTCGAAATCAAACGGGACGTCACCTACGGGAACGGTACAGCCCTTGACAAGTGGCGCGCCCAGGGGGCCGGTGGCGGCTGACCGGGACCGGCAGCGTCGGCGGGGAGTTGTTGGCGTTTTTCGGCCTGGTCGGTGCGGTCAGCAAAGGCACATGCTGGCACGTACATGCCATAGGGGGTCGTCGTGATTGTCATGCGTTCTGCCATGCACTCTGTGAGGCGTCTGCCGGTTGTTGTCCGTGCCGTTGTCGCGATGGTGCTGGTCTTCGGCTGGTCCCTCGTCGCCGGATCCGCCGCTACGGCCGTCGAGCGGGCGGAGGGGCAGGCGGCCGTCGTGATACGTGGAGGCGACACGCTCTACAGCACGGTCAGCCGCTGCACGGTGGGCTTCAACGCCCGTTCCGGCTCCACGATGTACGCCTTCGTGTCAGGCCGGTGTGCCCAGGGAGCCACCACCTGGTACGCCGATGCCGCCCTGACGGTCAGTGTCGGTGTCACCGCGGGGGTGAGCTTCCCGGGCAACGACTATGCGAGTGTCCGGTACACGAACACCGCGGTCTCCTATCCGGGTGAGGTGTCGCTGGGTGCCGGGGCCGGGACCCGTGACATCACGGGCGCGGCGAATCCCGTGATCGGGCAGTCCGTCTGCCATGTCGGGCGGGTCGGCGGATACCGCTGCGGCAGCGTCCAAGCGGTCAATGTCACCGTCAACTACGGCGGGGGAGTGGTGTCCGGGCTCTTCAGGTCCACCATCTGCTCCGAGGCGGGAGACACCGGCGGTCCGGCCTTCTCGGGCGGTACGGCCGTCGGCGTCATCGTCGGCGGCAGCGGTAACTGCAGCGTCGGAGGGGTCACTTACTACCAGCCCGTGGTCGAGTGGCTGTCAGCGTACGGCCTGAGTATCTACTGAGATCGCTCCGTCGAGGTCGCTCCGCGCAGGCGGCTGCTGTGCGGGTCGCCAGGCACGTCCGGCGGGCCTCGACATTTGGCTGGAATATGCCATAGGCATGCAAGCCGATGAGATAGTCGCCATGAGAGGGCGTCGCCGGACCCCGGGCGGTCGCACAGGAGCGCCGCACGGCCGGAGAGCTCACGACGCTCTCGCAGGCGGCCCCGTTTCACCTCCCCGCCGGGCGGGGCCGCCTCAGTCCGACTGTCTAGAGCCCCAGTACCTCGCCGTACTTGACGGCCCCGTTGGGCAGCGCGAAGCCGAACGGGGTCAGCGACTTGCCCAGGGGGTAGGTCTCCTCCGTGCTGCTCGGCGCGAACCAGACACCGCCGGACCTGGGCTCACCGGCGTTCTCCCCGGGTGCGCTCACCGCGGTGTCCCACAGTCCGTCGCGGTTGTAGTCACCCACGGCAAGCTGCGCGCCGAAGCGGTCGCCGGCCTCGGCCGTGCCGGGCATGTTCGGGGTGCTCTGGCTGCGGGCCAGCCCTCCGTAGAGGCCGTGCTCCGTGCCGTTCATCGTGACGTATCCGCCCGCGTCCTGCACGGTGCCCACGTCCTCACCGGGCACACCGACCACCAGTTCCGGACGGCTGTCGCCGTTCAGGTCGCCGGCGGACAGCGCGGCGCCGAAGTCGTCGCCCGCCTCGGCGGCCCCGCCCACCTCCGGGTTCGACTGCGTGATGCACTCGTACCCGGTGCCGAAGTGCGCGCTCTTCGAGCCCTTGAGCAGGAGCACCGCGCCGCCGAGCCGGTTCTCGCAATGGGTGCTCTCCGACTCGGGGTTGGGCTGTACGAGGCCGATCGCGAGGTCGTCCGTGCCGTCCCGGTCGAAGTCGGCGGCGGCGAGCGCACCGCCCCGGTCGGCGTCGGCGTACCACTGGGCGGGCACGGCCCGGTCGTCCCAGCGCGTGATGAAGGTGCTGGAGTCCTCCAGCCCCTGCCAGGTGGCGGCGAGGTCGTCGCGGCCGTCGCCGTCGAAGTCGCCGGTGGCCAGGGCGCGGGTGGCGCCCCCCATGCTGTAGCGGCGCAGGGTGGTGGTGGTCACCGGGTCGGCGGTGAGAGGGCCCGGGCGGAACCGGAGCACACCGTGTTCCTCGCCGTTCTCGCCGAACGCGAGGTCGGTGTCTCCGTCGCCGTCGTAGTCGCCCGTGGCGATGGTGCGGCCGATGCTGCTGTACTCGGAGGTGCCTCTGGCCACGGTGGTGCCCTTGATCTGCCACTGCGAGCCGTCCAGGACGGTGATGGTGCCCTCGTCCTTGAGCTGGTCGGAGGTGAGCGACTCGCCGCTCGCCCCGACGACGAGTTCGAAGACTCCGTCGCCGTTCACGTCGACGGGAGCCACGGAGGAGCCGAACCGGTCACCCGCCTCGGGAGTGCCGGGTATGCCGGCCTCGGCCTGGCTGATGACGCCGGTGGACTGGGACGGGCTCTGCGCGCCGCCGTAGATCACGCTGACATAACCGGCCTTGGCCTTGCCGTTCACCGTGGCGTCGGGCATGCCGACCGCGATGTCCGCGTAGCCGTCGCCGTTGAAGTCGAAACGCGCAGTCGTCGCGGTCGCGGCGTTCGCGGTGAGCGGCAGGGCCAGACCGGTCGCGGTGAGTGCCGCTACGGCGGCGGTGGCGGCCAGGGTACGTACACGCACAGGGCAACTCCCGTAGTCACAGGGGAAAACAAGGGGGAAGGACTTCCGGAGCTGTGACTCGTGAGGTGTACGAAGGGTTGTGCGAGGGTGTCCGTCCGGTGAACGTGCCCTGCTGTGAGCCGAGTTCGACGCGAGGGTCCGCGCCCAGGCCTCACGCGGCAGCCGGCCGCAGGACGACGGGGAGGGCGGTGAGGCCGTTGATCGCCGTGGAGATGACGGGCACCAGTTCCGACTCGGGCACGGCCAGTCGCATGGCGGGGAACCGGGTGAAGAGCTGGGAGAGCCCGATCGCGCTTTCCAGACGGGCCAGGGGTGCGCCGAGGCAGTAGTGCGGGCCCGCGCCGAAGGCGAGCTGGCGGTCGTAGAGGTGGGAGTCGCGGATGTCGAAGCGCGCCGGAACCGTCCCGCGCTGTTCGCGGTTGGCGGCGGCCAGACCGACGACGATCGGCTCGCCGCGGCGCACGGTCACTCCGTGCAGGACGGTGTCCCGGACCGCGTACCGCATGAACAGGTTGCGGAGCGGGGAGTTCCAGTGCAGGCCCGCCTCCACGGCGGCCGGCCAGTCCAGTTCGCCGTCGAGGAGCGCGGCGAGTTGTTCGGGGTGGGTGAGCAGGGCGTGCACGGTGCTGGTCAGTGAGTTGACCGTGGTCTCGTGACCGGCCAGCAGGATGATCTCCAGGGTGTCGATCAGTTCCTTCTCCGTCAGCCTGTCGTCCTCGTCGTCCAGCGCCTCGATCAGCGCGCTGGTGAGATCGCCGAGCGGGGCCGCGCGCCGGTCGGCGACCAGCCGTGCCAGCACCTCGCGCTGCCCGATCGCGGCCTCCTGCCGTTCGGCGCCACTGACCTCGACGCTCAGCATCGTCCCGAAGTGGCCGCGTAATCGGCGCTGCTGATCGGGATCGGTGAGACCGAACAGCTCACAGATGATCAACAACGGGAGCGGATACGCGAAGCCCTCCTTGAGGTCGGTCGCCGCTCCCGGCTCCCCGGACTCCAGACCGTCCAGCAACTCCTGGGTGATCTCGCGGACCCGGGGCGCGAACGCGTCGATACGCCGGGGGGTGAAGGCGTGACTCACCAGCCGGCGGAGCCTGCGGTGCTCCGCCCCGTCGGCATTGAGCATCGACTCCCCGACGATCAGGTTGAGCAGTGGCCATCCGGCGGGTATCTCCCCGCGTGTGTACGCACCCCAGTGCCGCGGATCGCTGGAGAGGTCGGGGTGCGCGTCCAGGACCGTCTGGGCGGCGCCGGCCGACATGGCCGCCCAGGCGCGGACGTCGTCCGGCAGCGCCACCGGCACCACGGGGCCGTGCCGCAGCCACTCGGCTGCTTCCTCATGGGTGCCGCGGTTCGGATCGAGCGAGGACACGGGCTGGTCGAGCGACAGCTTCGAACGGTCGATGCGCATGGACAGCTCCAACTGCACGGGGGATACGTTGCCTTGCGTGCGCCTACCGTGTGTGCGGCCGTACCGCGAGGAGAGCTGTACCGAGTCCGGGCCGACCGCCCGACAGGGCCGCAACCGTCGCCGGACGCGAATCCCGGAGCCGACCCCACCGCCGTCATCGTAACGACCCGGCCCCCGCGCACATGTACGAAGCGGACGAAGCCCCGCCCGAAGAGCTCAAGTCGGCTCATTCTCCCGGTTGGTTGACCGGTTCGACCGGCATCGGGCCGCGAGGCTCACCTCTCACCGGCACTCCGGCCCGCCTCCGTGAGTGCCTGGTCCAGGATCTCCAGGCCGAGCGTCAGTTCCTCCTCGGTGGCGGTCAGGGGTGGGGCGATGCGCAGGGTGCCGCCCATGCCCGGCAGTTGCACGATGTTCATGTGCAGGCCCAGTTCGAGGCAGCGGCCCGTGACACGCGCGCCCAGGGCGTCCCCCGAGGTGTCGGCGCCGTCCGTGGCGAACTCGACGCCGAGGAGAAGGCCCCGGCCGCGTACGTCGCCGATCACCGGGTGACGGGCGGCGAGTTCGTCGAGTCCCTTGCGCAGGAACTCCCCGCGGCCACGGGCCTGTTCATCTAGGCGCTCGGATTCGAGCACGTCGAGGACCGTGTTGCCGACCGCGGCGACGAGGGGGTCGGAGACATGGGTGGTGAAGAACAGGAAGCCGCGTTCATGGGCCCGCTCCTCGATCTCGGCGCTGGTGACCACCGCGGCGAGCGGGAGCCCCGCGCCGAGGGTCTTGGACAGGGTGAGGATGTCGGGGACGACCCCGTCGCGTTCGAAGGCGTACCACGTGCCCGTACGGCACAGACCGGTCTGCGCCTCGTCGAGGATGAGGAGCATGCCGCGCTCCCGGCACTTGCGGAGCAGCGCGGCGAAGTAGCCGGCGGGCGGCTCGATCACCCCTCCCGAGCTGAGGATCGGCTCGACCAGGCACGCGGCCAGGCTGCCGGTGGACTGGGCGTCGACGAGGTCGAAGGCGAGGTCGAGCTGGCGCTGCCAGTCGAGGGTCCCGTCGGGGTGCGTGATGTCCGGGCGACAGGAGTGCGGTACGGGGATGGCGAAGTTGCCCGGCGCGCCCGGTCCGTACCCCTTGCGTCCCGCGCTGTACGTCGCCGACGCGGCGGCCTGGGTCATGCCGTGCCAGGACCGGGCGAACGACACGATCTCGTGGCGGCCGGTGACGAGTTTCGCCATCCGGACCGCGGCCTCGTTCGACTCCGCGCCGGTGGTGAGCAGCAGCACCTTGTCGAGCGGGTCGGGCAGCGTGCCGGCCAGTCGCCGCGCGAGGTCCACGACGGGGCGGCTGAGCATGCCGCTGAAGAGGTGGTCGAGTCCGGCTATCTGCCGCTGGACGCACTCCACGATGCGTGGATGACTGTGCCCCAGGATCGCGCTCATCTGCCCGGAGGTGAAGTCGAGGATCCGGTGGCCACCGGCGGCGTACACGAAGCTGCCGCTCGCGCGCTCGATGATCTCGGGGGTGAAGGCGACGCCGTAGCGCAGCAGATGGCGCCGTGCGTCGTGCCAGAACCGTGCGTCGCGGTCCGTACCGGTCGTCTCGCCTGCCCTGTCGTCTGCCATGACGTCGACGGTAGGGACGCGGCGAGGTTCGCGTCCATCACATGATGTCGGCTTTCCTGTGCGGGAAAACCGTACAAGAATCGGCGGGTGATGAACCCGTGGAGGCTGAGGCTGCTCAGCCAGCTGGACACGCTCGGCACGGTGCGCGCGGTGGCGCAGGCCGGGCATCTCAGCCCGTCGAGCGTCTCCCAGCAGCTCGCCGTCCTGGAGGCCGAGACCGGCACCAGACTGCTGGAACGCACGGGGCGGCGGGTACGGCTGACATCCGCCGGACTGATCCTCGCCCAGCGGGCCCGCGCCATCCTCGACCACATGGACGCCGTCGAGAGCGAGTTGCGCGGCTTCGGTGAGGAGCCGTCGGGGCTCGTCCGGCTGGGCGCGTTCCAGAGCGCCATCCACACACTGGCCGTACCGGCGGTGACCCGGCTCGCCGCCGCCCACCCCCACCTGGACGTCGAGATCCTCGAACTGGAGCCGCACGCGAGCATGCCCGCCCTGCGCATGGCGGACGCGGACATCATCATCACCACGACCGACTTCGACGAACTTCCGCTGGGCCCGGACCTCGACCTGGTGCCGCTGGCCGAGGACCCGGTGCTGCTGGTCCTGCCGCCCGGCCATCCCGCCGGACGCGGCCCCGCCGACCTGGCCGCCTTCGCGCACGAGGCCTGGGCCTTCGACATGCCCCAGTCCTACATGGCCAACCTCGCCCGCCGGCTGTGCCGTCAGGCCCGCTTCGAACCGCGGGTCGTGTGCCGTTTCAGCAACTACATGCTGGCGCTGCAGCACGTCGAGGCCGGACTGTCGATCACGCTCCTCCCGGCCCTCGCCGTCGCCCACAGCCGCTACGACGTGACCACGCGCGAACTCGCCACCCCCGTCACCCGCACGATCACCGCCGCCGTCCGCCGAGGCACCCCCACCCGCGCCGCCGTCCGAGTCGTCCTGGACGCCCTGCGCCACGACCCGACACCGCCACCCCTCACCGCACCCGGCGAGCGGGGCGCCGCCTGACCCACTTGTGTGACGCGGATCACGGTGAAGTGAAAACCTGACGCGAGGGCCCGGCGTCTAGCAGGTGTGAGATCAGTCAGGGCAGCGCTGCACGAGGTCGACGAGGAGCGTCTCGTCCGGCTGGTGGCCAGGGGCGACCGTGTCGCGTTCGAGGAGTTGTACCGGCGTACGTCGCCGTGGCTGGCGGTGCGCCTGCGGCGCCGCTGCGGGGACGAGCAGATCGTCGCGGAGGTCATGCAGGAGACGTACCTGGCGGTGTGGCGCGCGGCGGGAGCGTTCGCCGGGGCCGCGGTCGGCGGGACCGCCACCGGCTGGCTGTGGACGATCGCGGCACGCCGCCTGGTCGACGCGTTCCGGCGCCGGGCGCACCACGCGGAGCCGCCGCCGGCCGCCGCCGTGCCGGACGCGGTGCCCGCCGCCGAGGAGGAGGCGCTCGCGGGGACCGTCGGCGGCGAGGTCGGGGACGCGCTGCGCCGCCTCGCACCGGAGTTGAGACAGGTACTGCAGGCCATGGTGCTCGACGGGCTGTCCGTCCGGGAGACCGCGGTCCTGCTCGGGCTGCCCGAGGGCACGGTCAAGACCCGTGCCCGCCGGGCCCGGACCGCGATGCGGAGGGCACTGGTATGAGTGGGGAACACGCGTCGGGGCGGATCATCGAGGGGTACGCGCGCGGCGGCGCTGACCTCGCCGCCGACGAGGTGTGGGCCGTGGAGGCCCACCTGGAGGCGTGCCGGGTGTGCCGCGACCGGCTGTCCGCCGTGGTCGCCGCCGAGGTGCCCGCGGTGGTGTCACTGGTCGGCACCGTGTGGTCCGGTCTGGAGCCCCGCCTCGCGGTCACCGCCACCATGCGCCGCGGACGGTTCCGGCAGGCCTGGCTGTCGCGGCTCTCGCGCTGGATGACGCCCGCGATGGTGCCATGGCTGGCCATGGTCGTGGGCGTGACACTGCTGGCCCTGCTGCTCGACGTGCTCGGCACGGGCACGGGCGAGGTGTCGGTGGTGCTGCTGTTCGCGCCGGTCCTGCCCGTACTCGGAGTCGCGGCGTCCTGGGCCCGCGGCCTCGACCCGGCGTACGAGCTGACGGCCTCGGCGCCCAGGGCCGGGCTCCAACTGGTGTTGCGGCGCACCGCGTCCGTGCTCGGCGTGGTCGTCCCCGTACTGCTGGTGTGCGGGTGGGCGAACGGGGTGATGGTGGCCCAGTGGCTGCTGCCCTGTCTGGCCTTCACCGCGTCGACCCTGGCGCTCGGCGGAGCCGTCGGGGTGTCCCGCGCCGCCGTCGCGCTGGCCGCCGTATGGGCCGCCCTGGTCATGGCACCCACCCTGGCCACCAGCCGAACGGCCGTCGTCCTGCGGCCGGACGGTCTGCCCGTGTGGGCGCTGCTCGCGGCACTGGGCACCGCAGTCGTGATCGCCCGCAGAGGCGCGTACTCCGTGCTGGAAACCCATCGATGAGCAACGCAAGAGCCAACCGGAAGGAACACCACATGACGTCCGCGGTCAAAGCGGCCGACCTCGCGCCGACGGCCTACGCCTGGGAGATCCAGGCCACCGGTCTGAAGGTCAGGGTCGGCAGGAAACGGATGGCCGTCGACGGCCTCGACCTGCGGCTCGGCACCGGTGTGCACGGCCTGCTCGGCCCCAACGGGGCGGGCAAGACCACCCTCATCCGGACGCTCGCCACCGTGCTGCGCCCCACCGAGGGCACCCTGGAGATGTTCGGCGAGTCCGTCGGCGGGCGGGGCGAGCACCGTGCGCTGCGCCGCCGGATCGGTTACCTGCCCCAGGAGTTCGGCTACTACAAGCGCTTCACGGTGCGCGAGTTCGTCGAGTACATGGCGTGGCTGAAGGAGGTGCCGAAGACGGACATCCCCGCCGCGGTGCAGCGCGCCGTGGAGCGGGTGGGCCTCGCGGACCGCGCCGACGACAGGATGAAGGCCCTGTCGGGCGGCATGGTGCGGCGCGTCGGCATCGCCCAGGCCATCGTCAACGACCCGACGGTCCTGCTCCTCGACGAGCCGACGGTCGGCCTCGACCCGGCACAGCGGCTGCGCTTCCGCGAACTGCTGCAGGAACTGGGCACCGACACCTGTGTGCTCGTCTCGACCCACCTGGTGGAGGACGTCGCCGCCGCCTGCACCGACGTGCTGCTCTTCGCCGAGGGCCGGCTGGTCTTCCAGGGCACCCCGGACGAACTGGCCGCGGCGGGCGGCCCCGAGCACGTCGGCGACAGCCCTCTGGAGCGCGGCTACTCGGCGCTGCTGCAGAACCCCGGCCAGGAGAGGGGCAGTTGGTGAACACCCGTGTCCTGCGCATCGAGCTGAGACGCTCCGTCGCCCCGTGGGCCGGCGCGGTGGTCCTCGTTCCGGCGCTGGCGTTCCTGTACCTGGTGGACGCCGCGTGGTGGCGAGGCACCACGGCGTGGACGGCCCAGTGGACGCCCATGGCCATGTGGACCCGCTCCCTGCTCTTCTACCTGTGGCCGCTGGCCGTGGGGCTCGGAGCGCTGCAGGGGCTGCGCGACCACCGCTCGACGATGTACGAGCTGCTGACCAGCACGCCGAGGCCGGCCCGGCACCGCGCCGCCGCACTGGCGGGCACCACCGCGTTCACACTGGCCTCGGCCTTCGCGCTCCTGGTCCTGGTGGGCGGGGTCCAGGTGTGGGGCAACACCGCTTACACGCACGTCGGTTGGCTGCCGATCTCACTCGTCGGAGCGCTCTTCCTCGTCGCGGGCTCCGTGCTGGGCATGGGGGCCGGACGGGCCCTGCCGTCCGCACTCACCCCGCCCGCGGTGGCCATGGCCGCCTTCGTGTTCACGGTCCTGATGCACTCGTCCCTGGGCCGGACGCGGACGGTCACGGAGGGCGGGTTCCCGGGCACCGAGCCGAACCGGGTCTCGCTGCTGTCACCGACCGTGGAGGAGGTGCGCGACGCCCTCGTCACGCTCTCCGCGTCCGTGCACCTCGGGCAGACGGTCTGGCTGCTCGGCATGGCCGTGACCGGCTTCGCACTGCTGATCGCCGCGACCCCGCGAGCCCGGCTGACCGCCCTGACACCGCTCGTGGCGGGAGCGGCGGTGGCTCTGCTCGTGCTGCCCTCCGACCCGGGCCGGATGTACGTCGTCGACAAGGCAGCCGCGGAACTGGTCTGCGACGGCCCGGTCTGCGTGACGACAACACAGCGGGCACGGCTCGACGAGGTCGCGGGCCCCGGCAAGAAGGCACTGCGCCTGCTGCACACCGCCCTCGGCGACCGGGCGCCGGTCTCGGTCCGGGAGAACGCCGCCGTACTGCCGCAGGGCACCACGCCACGGTGGTCCCGCGAGAGCGTGCTGTTCGACTTCGACGACGACATGATCACCGGCTTGAAGGGTGAGGAGCTGACCCGGGCCCTGATCGCGCAGGCCTTGGTGCCGATGTGTGTCCCCGTCGGCTGGAGCGGCACGGCGGCTGACCCCGCCCCGCAGAGCGTCGCGGTCGCCTGGGTCACCGGTGACCTCGAACCCCTCGCCGGCAACGGCTTCTCGGCGGCCGAGCAGATTGCCGCGGCCCGCCCGGTGTGGAAGAAACTCAAGGCACTGCCACCGGACGAACAGCTCTCCCGGATCACCGCGATGCGTACCACCGCGCTGTCCTGCGAGGGCGAACCTCTCGCCGCGCTGAAGGGCGGTGCTTCCAGGTGATCCAGGTGATCCGTATGACCCCGGTGACCCCGTTGCGGTGGCTGACGCTGTACGCCCGCTCGCGCCAGGTCCCCGCGTCGCTCGCCGCGGTGCTCGTGGGCGCGGTCACGGTGGCGGTGCTCGCCCGGGACGGGGACGGCGGCGGGGCCGGTGGGCCCGCCGATCCGCGGCTGCCCGCGCTCGTCCTCGCCGCCGGGGCGATGGCGTTCTCGGTCGGGCTCAGCGGACAGGACCACGCGCTGGACCGGACGGCCGCGATCCGCTGGGCGCCCCGCAGGGCGGCGCACGTGCTGTGCGCGGGAGCGGTCGTCGCCGCGGTGCTGCTGACCGTGCAGACCATGGGCGAGGACCTGGCCACCACCGCGTTCGTCGTCCGCACCAGCGCGGGTCTGATGGGACTGGTCGCCCTGGGCGCGGTACTCGCGGGCGGCCAGTACGCCTGGACACTGCCGTTCGCCTGGCTCTCGTACGCCTTCTTCGCGCCGCCCTCGACGAGTACGCCGACGCAGGTGGCGACGTGGATGTTGCTGCCACCCGGTACGGCGGCGGCAACCTGGACGGCCTTGGTACTCATGGTCGTGGGCACCGCTGCCTACGCTGTCGCGGGTCCGAGACGGTAGCCGGACCTGGGCGTCCAGCGGTTCCGCGGGTTGTGCGACTACACCGGCGACCCCGACAGGGCCGTCATCGACCTGACGGCCGCCCATGTCCGGGACGCCTCCTCCGTCACCGCCCTGGACGCCGTCGAGACCAAGTACAAGCAGCGCGGCGTACCCCAACAGGCCCTAGAGCCGCGTTCCTCGGCCGGTGCCGGGGCGGCTCTCACGCGACGGGAACGGACAGAGGCGCAAGAAGTGAGCGATCGCCGTCGAAGCCGCGTTCCAGGGCCGCGGCGGTGTCCTCATGCGGGGTTCCCATACGGACCGTGCTGATCCGGTCCAGCTGCTGATAGTGCTGATCGCTGAGATCGAGGTGGAGCGAGCGCAGATACTCCTCCCACTGCGTCAGGGTGCGGGGGCCGACGATCGGGATCAGGGCGGTGTGGGCCTGTGCCGCGCGGCGCCGGAGCCAGGCCAGGGCGACCTGGAGGGGACTCACGCCGTTCTCCTCGGCGATCGCGAGGACGGCGTCCACGACGGCGGTGCGCTGCGCGGTGCCCTCGATGGTGTCGCCGCGAGCACTCAACCGGCCCCGTTCACCCTGTCGGTACTTGCCGGTGAGCAGCCCTCCGGCCAGCGGTGAGTAGAGAAACGCGCCCAGGCCGTGTGCCTGCGCCATCGGGAGCAGTTCCCGGTCGGCGGAGCGTTCGGCCAGGCTGTACTCGGTCTGGATGCCGACCAGTGGGGCCAGGCCGTGCAGGTCAGCCCGGACGGCGGCGCCGGCGACGCGCCAGGCGGGGAAGTTGGACAGGGCGCCGTGGAGGATCTTGCCGGAGCGGATCAGGTCGTCGAGCCCGGCCAGGATCTCCTCGATCGGGGTGGTTCCGTCGGGGAAGTGCGGCATGAAGACGTCCACATAGTCGGTGTCGAGGCGACGCAGGCTCGCCTCCAGGGCGCGGACCATGGTCTTGCGGCTGTTGCCGGTGGTGCCGGGCCGGGGGTGTTGCTGCCGCGTCCCGCTGTACTTGGTGATGACGACGAAGTCGTCCCGCCGGTCGCCGAGCAGCCCGCCGAGCACCGTTTCGGCCTGTCCGTCCTGGTAGAGGTTGGACGTGTCGAACGTGGTGCCGCCAGCGGCGACGAAGGCCTCGAAGATCTGCTGCGAGCCCTCGGGGCCGGCGCTGGTGTCCGACAGGCCGAAGTTCGCCGTTCCGAGCGCGTACTCCGACACGCGCAGTCCGGTCAGCCGGCCGAAGGTCCGGTAACGCATGGCAGCTCCTGGGTTCGGTGGTGCGATAGGCTCGCCCACCGTAACAAAGAAAAACGAGGGGTCACTCTTTTTTATGCCGAAGGTCAGCCAGGAGCACATGGACGCCCGCCGTCGACAGATCGTCGACGCCGCCCGGGCCCGGTTCGCCAGTCATGGCTTCGCCCGCACGTCCATGGCCGACATCGTCGCCGAGTCCGGGCTCTCCAACGGGGCCATCTACCGCCACTTCACCAGCAAGGACGAGATCGTCGTCGCCGTGTGCGAAGAGGGCAGCGAGGCCCTGCCGAAGGCGCTCACCGCCGAGGCCGTCGCGAGTTTCCTCGCACACGTACGTGCCCGTGCGCGTGAGTCGGGCCATGCCCGGCTGGTGGCCCAGATCTATGCAGAGGCGGCGGTGTCGCCGCAGCTGGCGGTCGTCGTACGACAGCAACTCGCCGCCATGCGGGAGGCGGTGGCCGAATTGGTGCCCGAGGGGCGGAAGCAGGACGCGGAGCAGATCGCCGAAGGGTTCGTGGCCGTCTGTCTCAGTTACAGCCAGCAACTGGCGATCCGCGGCGACCTGGATCCCGCGCCCTTCGCGGCGGCATTGATGGCGATCGTCAACGGGCAGCCCGGCATCTGAGCGACACCGTCCACGCCCTCAGGACCGCGCTGCCCCGCCGACGGACCGGCGATCCGGAGGAAACGAGACGTCCTAGGCCAGCAGAGCGCCGAGGAGCAGGCCGCCTATCAGGCCGACAGCGCTGACCACGAGCGCGGGCACGGCCAGCCGCTCGTGCCGGACGGTCTTGGCGATGATGGCCAGGATCACGCCGATCACACCGAAGACGATCGGAAAGAAGAGCAGGGAGATCACGCCCAGCACCATCGCGATGATGCTCAGCACGTTGCCGGTCGCCGTGCCCTGCGGTGCACCGTGGGGCTGCTGTCCAGCACCGTGGGGCTGCTGTCCGGTCGGTCGGTCGCCATACTGCGTGGTCATCTGTCTCTCCTTCGGGTGATCGCGCTCGGACCCGGTCCCGACAGGGATCGGCCACCCTACGGTTGCCCGCGATTCCCGTATGAACACCGCGACTTGAGCTCGCGGACCCCCTCGCCACACCGGTTCTGGCCGTTTCCGACGGTCAGGGGGCGACGCGGGTGGCACCGCCGACCAGCACATGACCAGCACATGATCTGCCTGGTGGCCTGGTGGCCTGGTGGCCTGGTGGCCTGGTGGCCTGGTGGCCGGGTCGCCCGGTCCCGGCGCACGGCCGACCGGCCCGTCCATGCCCATGCCCATGCCCATGCCCGCGGTGGGTGTGGCACCGACGGGCCGGAACTGCCGCTACGACGTACGCCGGTCGTCGGATCGCTCGCGTCGGCCGCGCTGAGGTTCCCCGGCCGCCCTCGCGGTCACTTGCGCCAGAAGAGGTGGTGGGTGACGCCGCTCGGGCTGGGCACGACCTCCAGGTGGAAGCGGTCCAGCAGCTCGTCGGGGGAGTCCCACAGCCGTAGCCCGGATCCGAGTTTCACCGGTGCGACGGCCACGTGCAGGGTGTCGACGAGGTCGGCGTCGAGGAACTCGCGGACGGTGCCCACACCGCCGCCGAGCCGGACGTCCTTGCCCTGCGCGGCCTCCCGTGCCTGTGCGAGAACGGTGGCGGGGTCGCTGTCCACGAAGTGGAACGTGGTGTCGGAGAGCGTGAAGGACGGACGCGTGTGATGGGTCAGGACGAACACCGGTGTGTGGAAGGGAGGCTCGTCGCCCCACCAGCCGCGCCACTGGTGGTCCTCCCAGGGGCCGCGCTGGGGTCCGAACTTGTTGCGGCCCATGATCTCGGCGCCGATGTTGTGGCTGAAGTCCCGGGTGAAGTAGTCGTCGAGGCCGCGGGTTCCGCCGGGCTCGGTGCGGTTGGGCCAGTGTGCGGTGGCACCGGCCCAGGCGAAGAGCTTCCCCGGATCGACGTGGTGGCCGAAGGGCCGCTCCAGGCTCTGGTCCTCCCCTGCGGCGATGCCGTCGCTGGAGACGCTGAAATTCTGTACGCGCAGCAGCTGAGCCATGTGTTCCCTCATCAGGTCGTGTCCCTCCTTGTACGGTGATGCGTCCTACGTCAGTACGTCGAACGGCACATGACGGGATCGACAGCAGCGCCCAGGTTTCTTTACAGCGTGCCCCGCGCAACCGTTCCCGGAGCCGTCGGCTCGCCGGGGCCCTGCTCGCGGAGGGGCCCCGGCAGGCCCGCTGCCGGCGGACGACGAGCAGGTGACTAGGAGCCTTGGTCCTTGCGGGGGCGGACCGGGAAGGACGCCTCGTCGCGGTTCGTGCCGTCGGTGATCCACCACCTGTCCTCGCCGAGAAGGGCCAGTTCCGCGCGGTGGTCCCCGTCCCAGTCGTGGACGGCGAAGAGCGTGCCGTCGCGCGGGCCGTCGTCACCCGGCGTGGAGCGCTTGGTGGCGCGCCAGGGCTTCGACCCGAGCCCGTGCTCGGAACCGCCCCGCAGCACCTCGATCCGCGCGTCCCCCGTCTCCTTCTTCTTGGTGAGCTGTACGGCCAGGTCGTCACAGCCGTCGCCGTCGAAGTCCGCGGCGGCGAGCCCGGCGCCGAAGCCCTCCTTGAAGTCGCCGCCGTCCATGGTGACCCACTTCCCCGGCTCCTTCCCGTAGCGGACGCCGATCTGCCCGCGCCGGTGGGGCGTGTCGATCTCGTCGTCGCCGTCGACGAAGCTGCGCCCGACGGCGACGTCCTGCCGCCCGTCGCCGTCGAAGTCGCCGAAGACGACGTTCTCGCCCTCCGGCAGCCGCTCGGGCTCCTTGCTCAGGCCGGAGGCGGTGCGGGCGCCGCCGGCGAACAGCAGGGGAGGATCCCACGGGGAGTCGTAGAGCGCGAGATCGGTGGCGCGGTCGTCGTTCGCGTACCCCGCGACGAGCACGGGGGACGCGCCCTCGTGGACCGGGCTGGGGATCTCCACGGTCCGGGCGGGGGCGCCGGAGCGCTTGAACGGGCCCTTGAGGACGACCAGTTCTCGATCCTCGTTCGAGAACCTGAAGACCGCCAGGTCCACATGGCCGTCCGCGTCGAAGTCGCCGGCGATCGGCGCGGTGCCGTATCCGCTGCCCGGCAGGGGAACGCGCCCGTGCGGTCCGTCGGCCCGCGGGCCTTCGGAACCGCCCCACACGATCTGGGCGGCGCTGCTGACGACGAGGTCGGCGTGGCCGTCCTCGTCCAGGTCGGCGACCGTGGGCTGCCACGACTCGTCGCCCGTGTAGATCTCGTCCGGCACACCGAGGTCCTCCTGGGTGAGGACGCTCGTGCGGTCCTGGTCCGGACCGTGCGCGGAGCCGGGCACGACGACCACGTCGACCTTCATGTCCCGAGAGATCTCGTGCACCAGATCGGCGAAGCCGTCCCCGTCGAGATCGGGGCCCGCAGGCGTGTCCTCGCGCGCCGAACCGGTCGGCCGGCAGGGGCTGTTGGGCACCGAGCGCACGCCGTCGGACGGTTGAAGGACAAGGAACGCCAGCACCGCCACCACTACGAGGGAGGCCGGTACGGCGTGCCACACGCGCAGGTGGCGGAAGAGGGGACCGCCTGCTGTCGAAAAGTGCATCAGCCCACTTCACGGGCGCGGACAAGGCCCGCACAAGCAAACAGATCATTTTGTTACGGGGGTGATGCACGTGGGGCCCGCGTACGCCGGCCAGGGGTCGGTGCCGGTGCCGGTGCGTGTCCGCCGCTTCGGTGGGCGCCGTCGGGCGGCGAGCGGCGCGACATCGTCCTCGGGAACACCGCGGGCATCAGGTCATCACCATTGCCGTCGGCAATAAGCCTCGCTATGTTAATCGCCAATCACATTCCTGCTACAAGGCGCAGCACGCACGGAGCAAGCAACTGGCGGACGCCGGGGCCTAAATCGGTGTCGTTCCTCTCGACGGGAAGCAGGTAAGTCAATGGAGAATCTCAGCAGAAGAAGGGCACTGTCCCTCGGTGTCGCCCTCGGCCTGGTGGGCGTGGCGAACCCCGCCGGGGCGCTGGCGTCGACGGGCTCGGCGGGCTCGGCGGCGGGCGCCGCCGCGGGGGCCGATCCGGCCTGGATCTGGGACGACGCGACGGATCCCCTGATGGTCTCGATGCTGGAGAACGGCCACGTGCCGGCGATCAACACCGCGTGGGCATCATGGGTGAACAACAACGACCCGCTGCCCAGCGGCCTCCCGGACGTGTTCGCCGCGCACCTGAGGCAGTTCAACCGGCTGCCCTCGTGGGCGGACCGCACCAAGCTGGCCCGCGCCGCCGACTTCAACCGGCGCAGGGACACGTACCTCTTCATGCTGTACGGCCTCGGCAGCGGCATCATGAGCACCGTGATCCCGCGCGAGGCCAAGAGCGTCTACTGGTCCGCGGGCGGCGCCGACATGCAGGACCGTGCGGCCAAGACGTTCACCTTCGGCTACGACCTGTCCCAGCTGGGTGCCTTCGAGCCGACGGGGCAGTTCGTCGTCACCGCCAACAAGACGCGCGTGGTGCACGCTGCGGTCCGCCATCTGCTGCCGCAGTCCCCGCACTGGAAGGCGGTCGCCGACGAGACGATCCCGATCAGCGCCGCCGACATCCTGGTCACCTTCCACAGCCTGGGCACCTTCGTGTACAGGAAGCTGCTCGACTGGAAGATCCCGTTCCCGGCCGCGGACCAGGAGGCGTTCCTGCACTCGTGGCAGGTCGCCATCCATCTGCTCGGGGTGCCGGACGAGCACATACCCCAGACGTGGGCTGCCGCCGAGAAGCAGGCGGCGCAGGTGCTCACCCCGATCCTCACCCCCTCCACCGAGGGCATCGCGCTGGCCGAGGACCTGCTGGGCCTGACCGCGCAGATCGACCTCGGCGTCACCCGCGGGTTCCTGAACGAGTTCGTGCGCTACGTCCTGAACGACGAGGTCGGCGACTGGCTGGGGCTGAAACGCGACTACGCGTCGGCCGCCCTGGTCCGTACCGCCTGGCCTGCGTTCATCCTGTTCCGCGAGGGACTCTCGCCCGTCATGCCCGGCACCTTCTACGTGTTCGACCAGTTCGTGCGCGCCCTGGCCATGCTGTTCCTCAACAAGGGCTCGTCCGGGACCACCACCCCCATTACGATCCCCACCGGCAACAGAGCGGGCTGAACCGTCGCTCCGGCGGCTGTTCAGAGCCCGAGTGCGCCCAGCATCAGGGCGGTCACGGCCGCGCGATGCCCGGGGCTGTCCCGCCACCGCAGTCTGCGTCCCGCCTCGACGACCACTCCGAACCCGGCGTGCACCAGCACCCGGGCCTGGCGCGGGTCCAACTCGGGACGGGCCAGCCGGAGTTCCTGTTCCCAGACGGCGATGTGGTCCCGCTGGGCGAGGGCCACGGGCCGGCGCAGTGCGGTCGGCAGGCCGGCGAGTTCGGCCTCGGCGACGCTGTTCAGTTCGGTGTACTCGAAGCTGTAGGCCACGTAGGTCGCGGCCAGAGCGACGACGGACTCGTACGGCCCCGTCACCTCGTGCAGGTTGCGTTCCACGCCCTGGGCCAGCAGCCCGGCGGCCTGGAGGCACGCGGCCGCCAGGATGTCGATCTTGCCGGGGTAGTGGCGGTAGAGCGCGGACGGCGTCAGTCCCACCGCTTCGGCGATCTGTCCGTTCGTGACGCTGGTGAATCCGTGCCGCGCGAACAGCGGGATGGCGGCCGCGAGTATCTCCGCGCGTCGCGTCCGCGGCACCGGCCGGGCGGGCAGATCGATACGGTACGCGTCGAGTCGCCCGGAGGCCGGATCGCTCGCCGCCACACCCGCCGCGGACGCCAACAGCAGTTCCTCGGCTCTGCGTTGGGCGATGGACGTGTGGTGCATCGTGATGGATCCGATCGCGCCGAGGGCCGCCGTGGCCCGCAGCCGGTCGTCGGCCGGCGGGTGCTCGCGCTGAACGGCGTCGTCGACCCGCTCGACGAGATGACCGAACTTCGCCGCGAGACGGTGACGGTCCTCGCGGCTGAGGTACCGGGCCTCCCAGCGGTACACACCGCCGGACGCGCGATGAGCGACGGTGATCCGGGTGACGGCGGTGAGCACGTCCGTCAGGGCCGCCCCGGGCGGTACTTCGTCGAGCGCGGCGACCAGTCCGTCCACCATGACATCGGCGCACTCGGCGAACAGCGCGTACTTGTTCGGGAAGTGCCGGTACAGGGCGGCGGCGGAGATGCCCACACCGGCGGCGACCTGTTCCATGGACGCCGAGTGGTAGCCGCGCTCGCTGAAGACCCGCCCGGCCGCCTCGACGATGAGCTGTCTGCGGTTGCGGGGCCGAGCGGCCGCGGTGCGGTCGGCGGTCTCGGCCGAACGGGCGGACGGGGAGGCGGAGGCCATGCGAAGCAGTCAATCACAGGACGTCAGAAGGCGGGCCGCCACGGAGCCGCAGGTGTGGGTGTCAGGCGAAGGTGAGCACCGGTTTGACCACGCCGCCGTCGCCCATCGCGGCCACGGCCGCGCCGATGTCCTCGAACGGGAACGTGGTGACCAGCCGGTCGAGCGGGAAGAGGCCGCGTTCATGGAGGCCCACCAACTCGGGTATGAAGCGCGCTGGATCGGAGTCCCCTTCGATCACTCCGTGCACACGGACCCCCTGGGAGAGCAGGCCCATCACGTCGAACGTCACCTCCCCGCCGAGGCCGAGCAGGACGACGTCGCCGCGCGGACGCAGTGCGGCGACGGCCAGGCGGGCCATCCGCGGACGGCCGGTGGTCTCGACGACATGGTGCGCGCCGCCGCCGGTGAGGTCGCGGAGCGCCGCCACGAGTCCGTCCCCGGGCGCCAGGGCGGCCTTGGCGCCGAGCGCGGTGGCCAGGTCGCGGCGGGAGGCCACCGGGTCGACGGCCACCACCGGGTCGCAGCCCACCGCCACGGCGGCCATCAGCGCGCTCAGACCGACCGCGCCCGCGCCCAGGACGACCAGCGACGAGCCCGGTTCGGGGCGCAGCCGGTTGAGGACGGTGCCCGCGCCGGTCTGGCCGCTGCAGCCGAGCGGCGCCGCGACCGCGTCCGGCAGGCCGGCCGGCACCCTGACCACACCGCGTTCATGGACGACGGCGTACGAGGCGAAGCTGGACTGGCCGAAGAAACCGGCGTGCAGGGGTGTGCCGTCGAGGGAGAGCGGGGTGCTGCCGTCCGCGCGTCCGCCGGAGAGGTTACGGGCCTGCGCGGAGCGGCAGTAGGCCGGGTGGCCCGCCGTGCACTGGTCGCAGATGCCGCAGCTGGCGAAGGTGAGACAGACCTGGTCCCCGGGCGCGAGGCCGGTCACCTCAGCGCCCACCGTCTCGATCCGGCCGGTGCCCTCATGGCCGAAGACCATCGGGGTGAGGTGAGGAGGCCAGCTGTCCCGCATCCCCAGATCCGTGTGACAGACGCCGACCGCGGTCATCCTCACCAGGACCTCGTGTGCCCGCGGGTCCTCAAGGTCCGCGGCGCGTACGGTGAACGGGGCGCCCGGCGCCCCTACGACCGCGGCGCGGACGCGTCTCACGCGTCCTCTCCGGCAGGCGCGCCTTCGTCCGCGCCCACCGGGACCCGCTCCAGGAAGAAGTAGTAGAAGGGACCCTCCTCGGGGACCCCCTTGGCATGCATGATCCCCATCAGCGTGGTGTCGTCCACCTGCTTGAAGTGGTCGAGGACCGGCTGCCCGTCGTAGACCATGGTGGCCGTCGTCTCGCCGCGGAACTCCACGGTCCACAGGCTGGCCTCGCCCTTGCCGAGTTCGCAATTGGAGTAGAGCCGGCCCGTCGCGTCACGGCACATCAGCGGCTTGACGTCGTGCACGGAGGTGAACGTCTTGCCGTACCAACCGGCCTTCTCCAGCTCGCCGTTGAGGGGGTGGCCCGTCTGGAACTCGCCGCCCTTCCACTCGCCGAGTATGTCCTCGGGGCGGACCGTGGCCAACGCCGCCCAGATGGCGTCCAGTTCGTCGGGACCGACGGGGCCGTCCTTCTCCCGGAGCTCCTGGAATCTGGCGCGTGCCTCAAGAATGTTCATGTGGCGTGCCTCTCGTCGGCGCTGGCAAAGGGAAGTGGAACGCGGGCGTGCCTGCGGTGTGCACTCGTTCGAGCTGCTTAGCGAGCGATCAGTAGAGCCGGGCGATCGGCGTCCTCAGTGTCGTCGCCTTTCCGTCGCTGGCGCTCAAACCCCAGTATTGCAGCGGCAGTTGATCGACGACACCCATTGGTCGAAGTTCTTAGCGAACGCTCAGTAGGTGACACGTTCCCGACGACGTGACGGTGGTGGCTTCTGCCGGAACCGGGCCAAGCCCCGTCGGGGCCGTCCCCATGACCTCTGCGGCCGACACCGGCCGGCAGCGCAGGACGACGGATGGCGTCCGGACCCCGACACCGGTCCCGGCGAGCTGAGCTTCGTCAAGAAGCAGCCGGCCGGATGGTCACCGGAGTGTGACTTCACGCGGGCCGTTGAAGGGCGCCATGGACAGGACGGTCCGTGGCGTCCGCAGCCCGTCGTTCTGCGTGAAGAGCGTCCGTGCCGCGTCGAAGGGTACGTGGTCGCAGGCCACGAGTGCGGCCTGGTCGTAGAGGTCACGGATCGTGTCCGTCATCTTCTCGTCGCTGTCCGGCTCCGTGCCCCAGATGTCCCACAGCAGCGTCTCGACCTTGTTCAGGGCCGCGAGGTCGAGGCGGATGTTGCCTGCGACGAACCATGCCCCGGACATCGGCCCCTCGTGCGGGGGGTGCAGTCCGAAGGACTTCGGGTCCGCCTCGCCCGCCCGGATGGCCTGCCAGGCCTTGCCCGCGACCAGAAAGCGGTCGCGCGGCACGTCCATCGGGTCGAAGTCCACCTTCCATGTGTCGAGGACCATCGGGTCGGCCAGTTCGGGATCGGCGAGCAGCCAGCCCCGCTCGCTGTCCCAGTACTCGGTCACCACATGATCGAAGTGGAATCCGTCCGAGCCGAAGTAGTCGGCGAAGCCGGACCGGATACGCGAGGGAACACCCGCGTGACGCAGGAACGAGCAGTGCAGCAGCGCGAAGTCGCGGCAGACGCCGACGAAACGGTCACGAACAGCGCGCCGTTGCATCAGCGGGGCGGAGTTCCGCTCGACGATGATCCGCAGGATGTCGTCGAGGTAGCGCGTCTCGGCGTCATCGTGCAGGCGGTCCTGCGGGATGACATGGCCGAACAGCTCGCCCTCCAGCCGATGGATCATCAGATCACGCGCCATGCGGGCGAGTTGAGCAGGATCTCTCGGGAGATCGGCATAGAGCGGGGCGAGCTCGTTGGGGTCGGAGAAGGCGCTCTGCGCGGCATAGAAGGCGGCAGCGTCCGGTGCGAGGCGGGCAGTTGGCATGACGGGACCCCCAAGAGGCTTCGGCCACACGTTCGATTACCGGGCCGGGGGCCTCAACCGTGCCAAAATTCCCCCGCAAATGTCCAGACGCACTGCCCCCACGGCCCGCCGACCGTGGGGACAGGATGCGCGGTCAGTGTCCGGCGACGACACCCGACAGTTCGTTGGTGCTCCGCGGCAGGGTGACGGAGGTGATCTCCTTGCCCGTCTCCAGGTCGATGGCGTGCACCGCCTTCTTGTTCGGGTCGGAGACGTAGGCCGTGCCGCCTCGGACGAACAGGGTGGGCCGGGGCTGCTGCCAGTCCAGCGGTTCCTGCCACGTGCCGACGACCGAGATCTTCTTCTCGGTCTTCCCGCTCGCCGGGTCGATCACGTGGACCGCGCCGTCCGTGCCGAGGACCAGTGCCTCACCCTCCGGTCCGCGGGCCAGGGAGCGGAAGGAGTAGCTGGTGCCGAGGTCGACCAGGCGCAGCTTCTTCTTCTCCGTGTCGATGAGGGAGATACGCGTCGGCCTCTCCAACTCGGCCTCCGCGTCGGTCTTGTAGTCGCCCAGGAGGACCGGCGAGACGTCGCTGCCGGCCTGGTTGCCGATACGGCCGTAGTCGTCGGGAGCCTCGACCTTGGTGAACTTGCCGTCCTTGTAGATGAGGATCCCGTCCTCGCACCCGACCCCGATGGCCTCGTTCCGGGCCGCGGCCTCGCCGTGCACACCAGGGCACTTCTCGTTGCGTGCCAGTTCCTTGTCGTCCTTGTCCAGGACCAGCGCGCCGGTCCGCTTCTCCTCGGTGCCCAGGGTGCTGAGGAGTTCGCCGTTGGCCAGTTCGATGGCGACACCGTGGTGGGCCTCGGCGGAGGCGTAGGTGCGTCCCTTCGGCTTCTTCCCGCTGCTCAGATCGGCGGGGTCGAAGACGTTGACCTCTCCGGTGCCGTCCGTGAAGAGCGCCGTCCTGCCCGCGTGGCGCACGACGTGGCCGGGCTTGGCGCCCTTGTACTCGATGTCGGTGAGAGCCTGCCCGGCGGCGTCGAGCACGCGGAAGCCGGCGTCGGTGGAGACGACGACATGGTCCTCGTCACCGGCGGGGTTGACCCGGTTGAAGCCGGGCAGGTCGATGGTCTTGCGCAGTTCGAGGCTTTCACCGTCAAGGATGTACAGACCGCCGTCGAAGCTGGCCACCAGCGGTTGCTTGACCGCGGTCGCGGGCTTCGTGCTCTGGGCGCCCTCGGCCTTGGCGTCGGAAGAGGCCTTCTCCTCTCCTCCGCAGGCGCTCAGAACCGTGGACACCGCCAGGGCGAGTGCTGTGCCGGTGAGGGCTCTGGTGCGTATCGACTTGTTCATTGTTGTTTCCCTTTCTCGCCGCGCGGTGGCGGCAGTGGTGGCATGGACGCAGGACGGTTTCGACCGCGTCGGCGGCCGGGTGTCCGGTGCGATGCGGTGGTGGGGACGGTGATGCGCGGTGGTCAGCCGACCGTCAGGGCCCTGTTTCAGGCATCGGTCCGCCAGGGCTCTGTTTCACGCGTCGGTCAGGTGTCCGTCAGGCGTCCGTCATGGGGCGGTCAGACCCTCGGTCATGGCGGTGGTGTTGGCGCGCATCATCCGCAGGTAGGTGTCGGCGCCCTCGCCCTTCGCGGTCAGCGACTCCGAGTACAGCTCGACGACCTGGACCCGCCCGCCCAGTTCCGAGCGCAGGACCTCCGCGAGCCGGGTGGGCTGTGAGGAGTCGGCGAACACGGTACGTACGCCCGCCTGTTGCATCGCCACGGTCAGCGAGCGCAGGTCGGAGGAGCTGGGTGAGGCCAGCGTCGTACCGCTGGGGATCACCGCGCCGATCACCTCGAAGCCGAAGCGGTCGGCGAGGTAACCGAAGACGTGGTGGTTGGTCACCAGGGCACGTCCGTCCTCGGGGATGCGGTCGAAGGACTTCTCCATCCAGGCGGTGAGGTCCGTGAGTTCGTCGCCGTAGCGGTCGGCCCGGGCGCGTATCACCGACTCGTCCACGCCGTCGACGTGCTCGATCACCTGGTCGGCCATCAGACGGACGGCCTTGCGCACCCGGTCCGGGTCGGTCCAGAAGTGCGGGTCGGGCTGCCCCTCCTCGTCCGAGGGGCCGCCGTCGTCGGCAGTGTGGAAGGTGAGCGGGTCGACCGCTTCCCCGGCCGCGAAGGTGGCGACGCCGGACTCGCGGGCCGCGTCCACATGGCGCAGGACGTTCGCCTCAAGCCCCAGTCCGTTGTGGACGACCAGGTCGGCCCGTTCCAGCTCGGCGGCCTGTACCGCCGACAGCCCGAAGGAGTGCGGGTCGGCGTTGGGCTTCATCAGCACGGTCACGTCGGCCTCGTCACCCACGATCTCGCGGGTGATGTCACCGAGGATGTTGGTGGTGACCACGATGCCGGGCTGATCCGTCTCCGCCGTACATCCCGAGGCGGCGGCGATCGTCATCAGGGCGAGCAGGCCCACGCTCAGACTGCGCAGTCGTGCCACACGCACCCGTACGCGTCGCTTCGTCGCGGCCCACTTCATCGGCCCGTCTCCGCCATGAGGACCGGCTCGATGTCCAGGTCGAAGGAGCGTGCCACGCGCAGGTTGTCGTTGTAGTCGATCTCGTACACCTTCTTGCCCCGGGGGTCGTTGACGTAGGCGCGGCTGCGGTCGACCTCGATGACGGGCGCGCTGCCGGTCCGCTCCTGTCCGGTCAGGAGCTGCTCGGTCCGTGTGATGTGCTGTCCGCCGGCGATGTCGTAGCCGTGCAGCGAGCCGTCGGTCTCCAGGACGAGCAGGGGAGATCCCTCCCCGGCGGTGGTGGCGGCGACGACGGGCCCGGTGTCCACGCGGGTCCAGGTCTTTTCGGTGACGTCGAGAACCCACACGGCGTCGCCCCCGGCCGGTGCGGTGAGGGTGTCGCTGCCGGCCCTCTGGCGGAAGACGGTGGCCCGCTCCTTCGCGGGCACGTCACCGCTGTAGGGGATCTTCTCGGCGGTGAAGGCACCGTCCTCGGCACGCACGAGCAGAGCGCCGTCGGCGCAGCCCAGGACGACACCGCGCCGGGTGACGGCGTCCCCCCGCGGCCTCTCGCAGTCCGCGTCCGGCGAGGCCACCCGCTCGCCCTTGCGATCGAGTACGACGAGCCGGGAGGTGTCGCCTTCGTCGGTGAGGGCGAGAAGGTGTTCCCCGAAGGGCACGACGGCGCCGGTGTACGTGCCCGGCAGCGTCAGGGAAGCAGCGATCTTGCCCTTCTCCAGCTTGCTCCGGTCGTACAGGACGGTCTTCCCTGCGTGGTCGGTCACCGCGGTGACGACGACATCGCTGCGCACCTGTGCGCCGCGGCTCCCGGGCAGCTCGCCGACGTCCCGTATCGCCGCGCTGTAGTAGTGGACGTGGTCCCCGTGGTCCACCGTCCAGGCGCCGCTGTCGAGCACGTGCGTGCCGTCGGAGGTGTGGAGGTAGCCGAACCTTCCGTCCGTGCCGAGCCGGTTCGCGCCTTCTGCCGAATCCGTCTTGTGCACCTTGCCGGTGATGAGGTCGAGGACCCGGCCGGCTCCGTCGGCGGGGTCGTTGAGGATCAGCCGGGACTGCTGTTCGGCGGCTTCCTGCGCCCCCTCCACGTACCCGTGCGCCGTGGGGGACGAGGAACGTGCCGCGGGTTGTGCGTCGTTGTCCTTCTCCCGTGCGCAGCTCGTGACGAGCAACGCGGTGAGTACCAGTGCGGCCGAAGCCCACGGAGTGACGTTTCTGCGGACGGTCATGACGATCGCTCAGGCTTCTTTCAGTTGGCTTCGAGGGCGGGGACAGGGGAGGGGGCGGGGGAGGGGCGGGCCGTGCGGTGACGCAGACCGGACGCCAGGTGCGAGAGGAAGAACAGGCTCACCGCGAGGGCCGAGACGGTCGCGCCGGCCGCGGTGCTCAGATGCCAGGACAGCAGCAGGCCCCCGAACGTGGCGGTGGCGCCGAGGAGTGCCGCGCGGACCATGACCCCGTGGACGCTGCGCGCCCAGGGCAGGGCCGCGGCCGGCGGGGCGATGAGCAGGCCGAGGACCAGCAGCGTTCCCACGATGTGGAAAGAGGCGACGATCGCGAGACCGAGCAGGCCGAGCAGCACGGCGTGGGCCAGGCGCGGGCGCAGACCGAGGGTCTGGGCCTTGCGTGAGTCGAACGCCAGGGCCAGGAAGGCGCGGTGGCCGAGGACCGACACCACCAGTGCCGCGCCCAGTGCTGCCGTGAGCAGGAGGAGGTCCTGCTGTCTGACGGCGAGGACGTCACCGAACAGGAAACCGGTCAGGTCCACCGCGAAGGACTGCGACCGCGACACGATGATCACGCCGAGCGAGAGCATGCCGACGAACAGCAAGCCGATCCCGGTGTCCTGGGACAGCCTCCGTGTACGCCCCAGCGCGGTCACCCCTGCCGTCATGACGGCGGCGCTGGCCACCGCGCCGACCAGCAGGTTCCCGCCGAACAGTGCGGCCAGCGCGACCCCCGGCAGCAGGCCGTGGGACATGGCGTCCCCGAGGAAGGCCATCCCCCTCAGCACCACCCAGGTGCCCGCCAGCGCGCAGATCGCGGACACCAGGATTCCGCCCCACAGGGCTCGCTGCACGAAGGTGACCTCGAACGGGGCCGTCAACCATTCCATGCCGGGGACACTACAATGAAAATCATGTTCAAAACACCTCGCGAGTCACCCACCCCGCACCCGGCGCGGACCGCACACATCCGCTTCACCGACCTGCACGCCGGCTATCCGGGACGCCCCGTGCTGCACCAACTCAGCGCGGGCATAACGAAATTGACCATGACGGCGCTCGTCGGACCGAACGGAAGCGGCAAGTCGACCCTGCTCGGCGTCCTCGCAGGTGTGATCCATCCGACATCCGGCGAACTGCACCACGCCGGAGAACGGCACCCCGCGTTCGTACCGCAGCGCGGAGCCGTCGGAGACAGCCTGCCGCTCACCGTCCGGCAGACCGTGGAGATGGGGTGCTGGGGCCGGCGCGGGCCATGGCGCCGGCTGAACCGCCGGGACCGTACGGTCGTGGACGCAGCGCTCGACCGGCTCGGCGTCGGCGACCTCGCCTCACGCCAACTCGGGGAACTGTCGGGCGGACAGCGCCAACGCACGCTCATCGCACAGGGGTTGGCGCAGGAGTCGGACCTGCTGCTCCTCGACGAACCGACCTCTGGCCTCGACCCGGAGGCGAGGGAACGCATCGAGACACTGCTGACGGCGCTCGTCGCCGACGGGGTGACAGTCGTCCAGGCCACACACGACCTGGAGGTCGCACGCCGGGCAGACGCCTGCCTCCTGCTCCAGGACGGCCGCCTCGTCGGACAGGGCCACCCCCACGAGGTACTGACGGAGCCCGCGCTGGCCCGCCTGTGGCAAACACTCTGAGAGGACGCGGGAAGGGGCGGCGCCGCGACACAACTCCAGATGGTCGACGGCGGGAAGCCGGCCTGCCGGATCGTGTCCGTCGTCCACTGAGAGATGTCTAGGCTGGCGGCATGGCGTTGGTGTGGGTGACGGGCAATTCAGGTACGGGAAAGTCCACGGTCGGTGGGGTGTTGCGGGCGCGTGGCCATGTCTCGCTCGACGCCGACGAGGACGGTTTCAGTCGCTGGATCGACCGGGCCACGGGGGAGGTCGTGGTCGATCCTCCGGATCCGGTTCCGGAGGGGTGGCTCGGTCGGTACGGGTGGGTGATCGTTCGCGAGCGGGTCGAAGCCCTCGTCGAGGAGTCGCGTTCCCGGGTCGCGTTCCTGTGCGGGACTGCGGAGAACGAGGCGGACGTCCGCGATCTGTTCGACCTCACCGTGTGTCTGGTGATCGACGAGGACACACTCCGCCACCGGCTCGCGACCCGCACCACGAACACCTTCGGCCGGCATCCCGAAGAACTGGCGGCGGCCCTGAAATGGAATCCGTTGCTGCAGTCGATCCATGAAGGCCGTGGGTCGACGGTCATCGATGCGTCCAGGCCGCTGGCCGAGGTGGTGAGCGACGTGCTCGACGCAGCTCAGACGCTGGCGGACGGCCGATCGAGGCTGTCCGACGGACCGTGACGGTCTGGGCCGCCAAGCCGTCCTCGACCCGTGTCCGAACGTGGCCGGCGCCCCCGCCGGTCATGTCTCCCTGACGGCTGACGGGGGTGCCGGCCCGGGGCGGCGGGTCCGGTCGCGGACTCGGTGTCAGGCTGCCAGGTCGGTCCGGGTGCCCGTCCCGGACTCCGTGGCGAGGTCGATCAGCAGGCGGGCCACGGCCAGGTCCTGGAGTCCCACGCCCACCGAGTCGAAGAGAGTGATCTCGTCGTCCGCCGTGCGCGCCGGTACGAGTCCTTCGAGCACATCCCCCAGCTCCCGGTCGAAGTCGGCTTCCGTGAGCGCGCCTTCGGCCAGGGGGATCAGCACCTCGCCCGACTTGCGGCGGGCCGTGGCGAAGGAGTCGACGACCAGCCGGGAGCGTACGATCCCCGCGGTGTCGATCTCCCGGTGGTCGGGGCGGGGCGGCGCGCCCACCGCGTTGACATGGGTTCCCGGGTGCAGCCACCCGCCCTCGATCACGGGCTCCCGGGACGGCGTGAGGGTGCACAGCACGTCCGCCGCTTCCGTCACCTCGCGAGGACCGGGCAACAACTCGGCGTGCAGACCCAGTTCGGCCGAGATCCGGTCCACGAGGGCGGCGCCGTTGGCGGGGGTGCGGCCCCACACCACCACCGACTTCCAGTCCCGTACGCTCGACAGCGCCCGCGCATGGGCCAGGGCCAGTGGCCCCGTCCCGACCAGGCCGAGGACCTGGGCGTTCGGCCGGGCCAGCAGCCGGGTGGCGACGGCGGTCGCGGCGGCCGTACGGAACCGGGTGATCAGAGCCCCGTCGAGGACGGCCTCGGCCTCCCCGGTCCGGGCCGACAGGACCAGGACCGTCGAGCGCTGCACGGGCAGCCCGCGCTCCCGGTTGGCGGGCAGATCCGCGAGGAGCTTGACCGAGGCCAGGCCCGCGGGTGCGGACACGGCGGCCATGGGCAGGAACGTGCCGTCCGAGCCGGGCAGGTCCAGAGCGGGTGGTGCGGGCAGGGACACCCGTCCGCGGCTGAGATCGCGGTGGGCCTGTTCCACCGCCGCCTCCACCTCGGCGGTGGCGTGTTCGAGCAGGCCGCGGATGTCGGAGCGGTTCAGGATCAGGGTCATCGTCGGCTGTCTCCGGTACGTCTGGTGGGGTGGGGGGATCGGTGAAGGCAGGGCGGCGTCATGTGCCGCGTACGAACGGCACGGTGAGCGCCGACGGCGCCCTGCTGCGGCCGACCAGACCGCTGACCGCCAGCAGGGCGAACACGTACGGCAGTGTGGTGAGCAGTGGCGCGGACACATGGAGTCCGAGCGCGGGCGCGGCGAACTGGAGGGCCTGCGCGGTGCCGAAGAACAGGCAGGCCAGCATGGTGGGCCAGGCCCGCCAGCGTCCGGCGATCACCGTGACGACGGCCAGATAGCCCACACCGGCCGTGAGGTTGTCGCTGAAGGAGTGCACCTCCGACAGCGCGAGCTGCGCGCCCGCCAGGGCCGAGGTGGCGCCGGTCAGCAGGACGACGCCGTACCGCACGGCCCGTACGGGCAGCCCGCACCGGTCCGCGGTGGTCGCGTCCTCCCCGACCGCGTCGACCGCCAGCCCCCAGGCCGTACGCCGGGCTCCGGCGACGGCGAGTACGGCCGTGACGGCGAACGCCGTGTAGCCGAGGGCGCTCTGCTGGAAGAGGGCGGGCCCAAGGACCGGGATGTCCCTGAGGACCGGTACCGGCAGCGGGTCGAAGCCGGGCACCGAGTCGGCGCCGCCGTCGCCGAACCACAGCCGCGCCGCGTAGGTCGTGCCGCCGAGAGCCAGGGCGTTGATCGTGATGCCCGTGACGATCTGGTCGGCCCGCAGGGTGACACTCAGCACCGCCTGGAGCAGCGCGACGGCCAGACCCGCGACGAGCGCGGTGCCCACCCCCACGACCGCGCTCCCGGAGGCGAGCGCGCCGGCCGCACCCGCGAACGCGCCGGTGAGCATCATCCCTTCGACCGACAGATTGAGAACTCCCGCGCGTTCGCTGAGCAGTTCACCGGCCGAGGCGAGCAGCAGCGGCACCGCGAGGCGGACCCCGCCCGCGGCGAGTTCGTCGAGCACGGCGCTCATACGGCACCTCCCGCACGGCGGTTGCTCCACAGCATCGCCGCCGCGATCAGCAGCACCAGGACGCTCTGCACGATCTGCACCGACGACGCGGGCACCCCTGCCGCGAGCTGCAGGTTGATGCCGCCGCTGGTGAGGAAGCCCAGCAGCAGGGAGACGGCGGCCACCGCGATCAGCGAGCCGCGCGCCAGCAGGCCCACGACAAGCCCCGTGAAGCCGTACCCGGAGGAGAAGTGCTCCGCCAGCACGTACGGCGCGCTCGCCACCAGACAGGCACCGGCGAGCCCCGCGAGGCCGCCCGCGACCGCGAGCCCGCCCTCCTGGAGACGGGACACCGGCAGTCCGAGCCGCGCGGACGCTGCGGGGGAGTGGCCCACCGACGTCAGCTTGAGGCCGGTCCCGGTGTACCGCAGGACGACGGCGGTCACGACGACGGCGACGGCCGCGACGACCACGATCGCCGTCGCGGGCGACTGCGTCCCGGCGACCAGGGGGAGCCGGGCGCCCTCCGCGAGCGCCTGCGACTGGGGCAGTGTCTCCGATGAGGTGACCGGCTGCCGCAGCAGTCCCTCCTCGTGCACGGCCACCGACACCGCGCCCGCGCCCACGAAGTTCAGCAGGAGTGTCGTGATGACCTCGCTGGTGCCGCGCCGGGTCTTCAGCAGCGCGGCGATCCACGCCCATCCGGCGCCGCCCAGGAACCCGGCGAGCAGGGTCAGCGGTACGCCGACCGCGGCCGGGACCTGGGCGGGCAGGGCCAGTCCGGTGGCCGCGGCGGCGAGTCCGCCCGCGCACAACTGCCCTTCGCCGCCCACGTTCACCAGCCCCGCCCGGTGCGCCACGCTGAAGCCGGTGGCGATCAGGGCGAGCACGGCCGCCGAGTTCAGGGAGGTGCCGACGGAGTACGCGGACCCGAACATGCCCTCGTCGAGGGCGGCCCAGGCGGTCGAGGGGTCGGTGCCCGCGGCGACGACGAGCACCGCGCCGACCCCGAAGGTCAGGATCGCGGCACCGGTGGCCAGCGACAGGGGATGGCGCAGCCGGGAGAGCAGGCGGGGTGGGGCGAGGGAGAGGGTCATGACGGTCCTTGCGCGAAAAGGGGTGCGAGGGGGTGGCGGTGGGACGCCGGAGTCAGGGCAGGGGTGGGGCGATGGGCGAGACATGTGCCGCGGGCGCCCCGTGCGCCGGGGGAGCGGAATCCGCTCCCACGAGTTCCGGCGTTACGGGGTCGGGCGCGGCCTCGGCGCCGAGCATCAGGTGTCCGATGTGCTCCCGGGCCGTCGGCGCGCCGGTGTCGACGGGCGCGGACAGCCGGCCCCGGTAGGCGACGACCACGCGGTCGCACAGGGCGAGGAGTTCGTCCAGTTCCGAGGAGACGACCAGGACCCCGGCGCCCCGGGCCGCGGCCTCGCGGATCCGGGTGTGGACGGCGTCCACCGCGCCGACGTCGAGACCGCGGGTGGGCTGCGCGGCGGCGAGACACACCAAGGGGTTGAGGGCGAGTTCCCGTGCCAGCACGACTTTCTGCTGGTTGCCGCCGGACAGCGTGGACATCGGGGCGTCCGGGCTGTCCGCCCTGATGTCATGGGCGGACAGCACGTCCTGGGCCGCCCGGCGCATCGCGGGCCGGTCCAGGAACAGCCCGCCGCGGCGGAACCGGCCGAGCCGTCCGAGGAAGAGGTTGTCCGTCACGGACAGCTCCGGGACACAGCCGTCGTGGTGACGGTCCTCGGGCACGACGCCCAGTCCGGCCGCGGTCCTGCGCCGGGGAGCGGCCCGGGTGATGTCGGCGGCGCCGAGCGTCAAGGAGCCCGAGTCCGGGGTGCGGGAACCGCCGAGCATGGCCATGAGCTCGCTCTGCCCGTTGCCCTCGACACCGGCGATTCCCACGATGTGCCCGGGCTCCACCTCCAGCCGGACGTCGTCGAGGACGGGCGTCCCGTCGGCACCGCGCACGGTGAGGCCGTCGATCCGCAGTGCGGGCGGTCCCTGGTGGGTGGCGGAGGCGGTCGTGGGTTCCGTGGGGGTCCGGGCGGCGGTGCCGCCGTCGGGGTCGGCGGAGGGGGAGCGGAGCGCCGCAGCGGGGCCGGCCAGGCCTATCGTGCCGGACAGCGCCGGGTCCAGGGAATCGGCGGGGCGGCCGATCATCAGGGGGACCAGCCGCTCGGGGGCCAGGTCCGTGAGCGGACCGCCCCCGACGACCCGGCCGCCGCGCAGCACCGTCGCCGTGTCACCGGTCCGCGCGACCTCACCGAGCTTGTGGGTGATGAGGACGACCGCGCCGCCCCGGTCCGCGATCGACCGGCAGGTCGCCAGCAGGGCTTTTGTGCCGGCCGGGTCGAGGACACCCGTCGGCTCGTCGAGCAGCAGCAACCGCGGCTCGCGCAGCAGAGCTTTGACGATCTCCACCCGCTGGCGCAGTCCCACGGGCAGTTCGGCGACCCGGGCGCCGAGATCGAGCACCAGCCCGTACTCGTCGGCGACCCGGTCCACCCGCCGGACGAGATCGGGCAGCCGCAGCAGCCGCAGGTTCTCGCCCACGGTGAGTGTGGGTACGAGGCTGAAGTGCTGGTGGACCATGGCGATCCCGGCGCCGAGCGCGTCGGCCGGGCGGCGCGGCGCGTACGGCTGCCCGTACAGGCGCAGGGTGCCGGTGTCCGGGGCGAGTGAACCGCCGACGAGATGGCACAGCGTCGACTTGCCGGCGCCGTTCTCGCCCAGCACGCAGTGCACGGTGCCGGACTCGACGGTCAGCGTGATGTCCCGCAGCGCGTGCACGGAGCCGAAGGACTTGGTGAGGTCCCTGATCTCCAGGGCGGGGACCCGCGGTTCGCGGCCTGCTGACGTGCTCATCGGGTCCTGATCTCCCCGGCTGCGATCTTCGCCTTGAGCGCGTCGAGCTTCTTCGCGGTCGCCGCGGGCGGCTTGCCGCACAGCACGATGTCGTTGTGCGGCTCTTCGAAGGTCAGCCCGAAGTGGACCGACTCCGCCTTCCAGGTGTCGGCGGCGAGGTGGTCGGCCGCGTACTCGATCTCCGCGCCGATGTCCGTCTCGACGTACCCGGCGTATGCCGCGTCCGAGGAGCACGGGTGGGCGATCGGACCGCCGATGAGGGAGCCGTCGCTCTGCGCGGCCGCCTGGGCGAGGCCCTTGTGGCCGAGGTTGAGGATCTGGCCGAGGACGTCGGCACCGGCGCCGAAGTCGGCGAGCGCGGACTGTTTGGCCTTGGCGGCGTCGTTGAAGTCGCCGACGTACTGGGTTGCGAGGACCTTCACCCCGGGGTCGGCGGCCTTGGCGCCGTCGGCGAAGTTCTTGGCCGCGTTGACGATGGCGGGCAGTTCCGCGCCGCCGACGAACGCCACCGTGTCCTTCTCGGACAGCAGGGCGGAGGCGGCCCCCGACAGATAGGCGGCCTCGGCCTGCTGGGGGTCGTAGAGCGCGAGGTTGTCGAGCGGCTCGGCGTCGGCGGGGCCGCCGATCTCGGCGAACTTCACGTCGGGGAACCGCGCGGCGACCTTCCGTACGGCGGCGTCGGTCTGCCCGCCGAGGGAGATGACGAGGTCCGAGTCGGTGGCGAAGCGGACGAGGGCCTGCTCGTAGTCGGCGGTGGTGACCTGTTCGACCTTGCTGAACGCGATCGTGCCGTCGTGCTTCTTCGCGGCCCGCTGATAGCCGCGGTACGCCGACTCCATGAAGCCGTCGTCGGAGAGCGAGCCGGGGAAGAGCACGCCCACCTTGAACGTGCTGTCGGCGGTGCTCGCCGACGGGGATCCGCCGCATCCGGTGAGCGCGACGAGCCCGCCGAACGCGGCGGCACAGGCCAGCGCACGGTCGAAGCCGCGGGCCCCGGAGCGAGCGCGGGAACGGGCGCGGGAACGGGTGCGGACGAGGGGACGGGACTGCGGCATCGAGTGCCTCCGGGGGACAGGGCCGAGAGCCAGTTACTGGTATACCGTTAAGTGGCACTCAGTGTGGAAGCCCTGTGTTTCAGCGGTGTTAGGGCGCGGTTAGCACTCGCTGCGCCTGCCGGGCGGCGGCCTAGAGTGAGCAGTCCCGGAAACTGGAGGAAACCCGTGGTCAAGAGCGCCGGACCGCCCGCGGAGCCGCGCGGATACCTGCGCCAGCGTGCCTACGACTCGCTGCGTCAACGGATCGTCGAGGCCGAACTGCGGCCCGGGCAGCGCCTGGTGGAACGCGACCTCGCCGCCGAACTGCAGGTCTCCCGGATTCCGCTGCGGGAGGCCCTGCGGCTGCTGGAGGCCGACGGCCTGGTCCTCCTCGTACCCCACCGCGGCGCCCTGGTCGCCCCGTTCACCCCCGCCGACGTACGGAACCTGTTCGACGTGCGGGAATCCCTGGAGTCACTCGCCGCCCGGCTGGCGGCCGAACGTGCCGACAGCGCCGGCCTCAAGCGGCTTGCCGACCGGCTCGACAGTGCCCGCACCGCGACCCGCGACGGTGACCGCGACGCCATTGCCGCCGCCAACGCGGGCTTCCACATCGACATCGTCGACCTCGCCGACAACCCGCTCCTGACCGGCATCATGCGCCCCCTTGAGGCGCGTACGCACTGGTTGTTCCGTCTCACCGCCCAGCGGGACCCGGCCCAACAGTGCAGCGAGCACGAGGAGTTGTACGACGCGATCCGGGCGGGGGACGGCGACCGGGCCGCGGCCCTCGCGCACGACCACATCGCGGCCGGCCGGCAGACGAGTCTCGACCTGGCCGCCGAGTGGACGGACCCGCAGCTCGACCCGGAGGCGGTCGCGGCCCGCCGCCGGCGCCGCCGCTGAACCGAGCGCCTGGACGCCCGGCCGTGCCCCCGTCCCGGGGCGCTGCTCGATCAGTCGCGGCTCGGGTTCTGTTTCCTGGACCAGGCGGTGGCGTCGGCTCCGTACCGTGTCAGGAGGCGTGCGAACTGGGTCCGCTCCTCCGGTGCCCAGGCGGCGGTGATCTCCAGGAACGCTTTTCGCTGCTCGGCGGCGAAGCGGTTGCGTTCGGCCTCGCCGTGCTCGGTGAGTTCGAGCACGGTACGCCGTCCGTCGGCCTGGGACGCCGCCCGACGCAGCAGCCCGTCCTCTATGCAGGCGGCGACGGTCCGGCTGGCCACCGGCTGTGCCACGCCCATCTCGGCGGCGAGCCCGCCGACGGTCGTCTCGCCCGGCGCGTCGGCGATGACGTTGAGCACGAGGTTGCGGGAGAGGTCCTTACTCGATGCCGGAGTGCGGCGCCGCAGACGGGACAGCGCCGGGCCGATCTGATCCAGCGTCGGGTCGTCGGCGGGCCGCTCGGAGGAGGACGTGCTGCTCATGTGCTGAGTCTAGGCCCGGCCGGCTCATTTGCATACCTTTCAATAAGTGCATAGCATTAGGTATGTAAATACCGAACGAGCTGGGAAATGAGGCGGACCGCCATGGCGCTCACCGCGATCACAGGCGCGCAGATCTTCGACGGAGAGAAGACGGTCGGCGTACGGACCGTTGTCATCGAGGACGGGAGGATCGCCCGCGTCGGCGGCGACGCTCCGCAGGGCAGCGAGATCGTCGACGGCAGCGGCGCGACTCTGCTGCCGGGGCTCATCGACGCTCATGTGCACTCCGCTCCGGGGTCCCTGGCGCTCGCCCTGCGGTTCGGGGTGACGACCGAACTGGAGATGCAGGGGATGAACACCCGCGAGAACCGGGGGGCCGTCACCGATGACGACACGCAGGCCGACGTGCGCTCCTCCGGCTTCGCCATCACACCGCCCGGCGGACACCCGAGCGAGCTGATGCCAGAAGGGTTCCGGCCCAAGTGGGACCTGCCCCCGGTGATGCCCCTGATGCCGTTCTCCACCACGCCCGAGGAGGCCGCCGCGTTCGTGCCGCAGCTCCTCGCCCGGGGATCCGACTACATCAAGTTCATGATCGACGACGGCAGCGTGGAGGGACACCCCGGGCTGCCCTCGCTCGACCAGGCCACCGTGAACGCCGGAGTCGCCGAGGCCAAGAAGTACGGCGCCCTCACCGTGGCCCACGCCCTGACGGTGGAGGCCACCCGGATGGCGGCCGAAGCCGGCGTCGACGGCCTCACCCACGTGTTCATGGACCAGCCGCACACCGCCGAGATCATCGCCCTCATCAAGGATGCGGGCATGTTCGTCATCCCCTGCATCAGCCTGAACGCCTCGATGATGGGGATCACCGGCAGCGCCCTCGCCGACGACCCCCGGGTCGCCGCACGCCTCGACGACGCGTGGGACCGGACCCTGCGGTCCAGCTACAACCGCTTCCCGCAGGGCAAGCTCGACGACGTGTACGACACCGTGCGCGCGCTGGACGCCGCCGGCGTCGACGTGCTGGCCGGTACGGACGTCTCCATGCCCGAGACGTTCTTCGGGGGCCTGGCGCACGGCGCGAGCGTGCACCACGAACTGCAGTACCTGGTGGCGGCCGGCCTCACACCCGAACGGGCCCTGCGCGCGGCCACGGCGACCACGGCCCGCCGCTTCCGCCTCAGCGACAGGGGCCGTGTCGCCGAGGGCCTGCGCGCCGACCTCCTCCTGGTCGACGGCGACCCGACCACCGACATCGGCGACACCCTCAACACCCGAGCGGTCTGGCGCCGCGGCACGCGCCTGGCGGCATGACCGCAGAACCTCCCCTTCAGGCCCCTTCCGGCCCCTTCGGAGAGGGACTCAAGCGTTCCGCCGCCGCAACAGCGCTTGCAGTTACGGGTGGCGGTGCCCCGGGACTGGTTCAGTGGGCCTCGGCGCGGACTCGGTTCGTGATGCCCTGTGTCAGGTTCTCCGCCTGGTCCTCCAGGTTCCATTTGCCTTTCTGGTAGGCGTGGTTGCTGACCCAGAAGACCAGGACGCCGTCGCGCAGTGACCTCGTCAGGTAGGCGAGTGACCAGTCGTTGCCCCCGTTGTGCCATACGGTCCGTCCGGCGGGGGTTTCGCGGACCGCCCAGCCGTACCCGTACGAGCCGTCCAGGCCGGGCACCCGTACGCGGGGCGCGAACAGCTTCTTCCTGGCCTGTTCCGGCAGTACCTCGTCGCCCGAAAGCGCCCGGTGCCAGCGGAACATGTCCTGGGCGGTGGAGAGCATGCCGCCGTTGCCCCGCAGATGCCAGTACGGCCCGTCGGCGGCCCAGGGGTGGTCGAGGGGCCTGCCCTGGCTGCGCCCCTCGCTGTCGTACTCCACCGCGACCAGGTGCCGCGGCCACCGGGGCAGGACGTATCCCGTACGGTCCATACCGGCCGGCGTGAACAAGTGCCGGGCCAGGAAAGGCTCGTATCCCTCCCCGGACGCCTTCTCGACGATTGCGGCGAGCAGGCTGTACCCGGTGTTCGAGTAGTGGAACTCCTTCCCCGGGGCCGACTGCGGTTTCGACGCCAGTGCCCGGCGCACCAGTTCGTCGCGCGTGATGGGCTGGTAGTCGTCGCCGAGCGCCTCCACGAGACCCGAGGTGTGCGTGAGCAGCTGATCGATCGTGATGTCGCGCTTGCCCTCGGGCACCGGCCCCAGGAAGCGGCTGATCCGGTCGCTCACCCGCAGCCGTCCCATCACCTCCAGTTTCAGGATCGCGGCGGCCGTGAACTGCTTCGTGATCGACATGACGTCGTACACGGTGCGGCAGCTCGCGGGAGTGCCGGTGGCGCGGTCCGCCGCCCCGAAGCCTCCGCAGTAAGCGAGTTCGTCGCCGCGTGCGGCGATCACGGTGCCGCCCGCCCCGGCAGGCAGGACACGGTGGAGGAAGTCGGCGACCGACTCCCCGCCGCGCTCCTTGGAAGCGGCGGTCGCGGCGGAGCCGGTGGCCGGCCGCGGGACATCACCCTCCTCGGAGCACGCGCCCAGCATCAGCAGGGCCGCCAAGGCGGTGACGGCGACCCGGGTACGACGGCAGCGGGACAGACCCATATGGCCTATGACCTCCAACATCGGCTATGCGCACCGAGGTTGACGGCCGATGCCGGCGTTCCTCAAGCTGTCATGGTGTTCGAGCTTGTGCGAGCCCGTGTACGTCCAGCTCATCAGGGGGACCGCTGTCATGACCACCGCACCGCCCACCCCGCCGGACACCGACGCGGCCGCCTTCGTGGCGGCGCTGCGACGGCTCAAGGTCTGGTCGGGACTGAGCTACCGCCGGCTGGAACGCCAAGCGGCCGACGCGGGCCACAGCCTGCCGTACTCCACGGCGGCGACCATGCTCGGCAGGGAACGCCTTCCCCGTGAGGAACTCGTCGCGGCGTTCGTCGCGGCCTGCGGACTCCGGGGCGACGAGGCGGAGGCGTGGCTGGACGCCCGCACCGACATCGCTTGCCGGCTCGTACCCGTACCCGTACCCGTGCCCGTACCTGTCCCTGTGCCCGTCCCCGTATGCGCACCCGTCCCCTCACCCGCACTCGCAGAGGCCGTGCCTGTGGATGCCACGCCCGCGGGCAGCGCGCGCCCGGTCGCCGCACAGGCGCGGGCCAGGTCCTGGCGGACGCGGTGGGCCCTTGCCGGTGCGGCGGCACTCGTCACCGCGCTCCTCGGCGGGGCGACGGCGTCCGGCGTCCTCACCGACGACGAAGAGGTGCTGCGGACGTCGACGTCGGTCCGTCTGTGACGCACCCTGCGTGGGGTTCTCTCAGAGGCCGGACTCTTCCCGGCTGTCGAATTCGCCGCGTGCCTGTTCGATGGCGGGCATGTGCTGTGAGGCCCACGCCAGCAGCACGTCGACGGGATCCCTCAGGGTCTTGCCGAGCGGTGTGATCCGGTACATGACCGCCACGGGGCGGGTGGAGACGACCTCGCGTTCGATCACGCCGTTGCGTTCCAGCCGCCGGAGCGTGGCGGTCAGCGATTTCTGGGTGACCTGGGGGATGGCCCGGCGCAGTTCGTTGAAGCGGCACGGGCGTTCGCAGAGTTCGTTGAGGACGCTCAGCGACCACTTGTCGAGGATCTGATCGAGCAGTTCGCGGTGCGGGGCCTCGATACGGAGTTCGTCGGCGGTATCCATGGCGAAACCTGGTCTCGTTGAAGTGTCCTTCTTCCACTAGGTAGCTTACCGATACCTAGTTCGGAAGCGAGAAGACCATGACTGTTCAGCACTTCACCCCTGAAGGCATGCTGCGGCCGACCCCGTACCACCACGTCGCCGTGGGCACCGGGACACGGCATGTCCACGTGAGCGGGCAGATCGCGCGCCAGGCCGACGGAACCCCGGTCGCACCCGACGATCTGGCCGGACAGGTCGCCCAGGCGCTGCGCAACACCTCCCTCGGGCTGGCGGGCGCGGGCGCGTCGTTCGCGGACGTGCTGCGTCTGACGTTCTACGTGACCCGGTGGAGCCCGGAGAAGATCGGCGATCTCATGGCCGGTGTGGAGGCCGTAGCCGAGGAGACCGGGCTCAGGCTTCCCATGCCCCCTGCCTCCCTCATCGGTGTCGACTACCTCTTCGAGCCGGATGTCCTCGTGGAGGTCGAGGCAACGGCAATCCTTGAGTGATCGTCGAGGCGGTGCCGATCAGTTGTGCGGTGCCAAGCCACGCCATGTCATGCCGTGCCACGCCATACGCCATCTCATGCCGTGCCGCGTCATGTCATGCCGTGACGCGGCCCGTGTGTCCGGCGGGACCTGCGGGACCTGCGCGTCGGGCCCGATGAGTTTGCCGGCTGTCCGAAGTCTTCCTGGTGACATCCCGTCCCGCCGACGTCATGGCGGAGAGAAGGAGACCGGAATGCGCAATCCGATTCGGCTGTACATGTCGATGTCGCTCGACGGTTACGTCGCCGGTCCGGACGACCGGCCGGGCCAGGAGCTCGGACGTGCCGGCGGACGTCTGTTCAACTGGCTCGACGACCGGGAATCCGACGGTCCCAGCGGACAGGTCTATCGCGAGGCCCTGGCGACCGGCGCGTTGATCTCCGGCCGCCGGACCTTCGAACTCGCCGGGCGCTGGCAGGGAGACCATCACGACGGCGTGCCGATCTTCGTCCTCACCCACCGGGTGGACGACGAGGACGTGCCACCCGGCCACGCGCAATTCGTCACCGATGTCGACGCCTGCGCCCGTCAGGCTCGCGCGGCAGCGGGGGACCGGCCGGTCATGGTCCACGGGGCGGGCACGGCCCAGGCGCTCCTCCGGGCCGGGCACCTCGACGAGATGGAGATCCACCTGGTTCAGGTGCTCCTCGGAGGAGGCCGACGGCTCTTCGACCACCTCGGTGGTGAGCACATCGAACTCGACCTCGTCCGGCGGCTGGACGACCGGGACGTCACACACCTTCGCTACCGGGTGCGGGGCGCCGGGAAGACCGCTTGAGACGTGCTCCGTGGCCTGCCGCGTGGCCTGCCGCGTCGACGGCCGCATCGCGGCCGGAGCCGAGCTCTGCGGGCAAGTCCCCGTGCGGGGCCGGCTGGAGGTGGGTGGCTGGCTAAAGTGAAAGCCATGAGTGATCGCCGCGCAGCCCGGACCATCTCACCGGTGCTGCTCGGCGTCGAGGATGCCGAGTGGCTGCCTGTCACCGCGGGCGAGTCGGGCGCGGCTGTCTTTCGCAGCGCGGACGCCACCCGGTACGCCAAGTGCGTGCCTGCCGCGGACGCGGCCGACCTGGAGGCCGAGCGTGACCGGAGCACATGGCTGAGCGACCAGGGTGTACCCGGCCCCCGAGTGCTCGACTGGCGGTCCGGCGACGCCGGTTCGTGTCTGGTGACGAGTGCTGTCTCCGGCGTGCCCGCCGATCAGGTGCCCGCTGAGGACCTGCGGGTCGCCTGGGAACGCATCGCGGACGCGGTCCGCGGACTGCACGCGACGCCCGTGAACCAGTGCCCCTTTCGCCGGGGGCTGGACGCCATGGTCGCCCTGGCCCGCGACGTCGTGGCGCGTGACGCCGTCAACCCCGAGTTCCTCCCCGTCGACCAGCGGCAGACGTCCGGCGCGGAGTTGCTGGAACGCCTCACCCGGCAGGTCGAGCGGCGGCGCGAGCAGGAAGCCGTCGATCTGGTCGTGTGCCACGGGGACCTGTGCCTGCCCAACATCATCCTCGATCCACGGACCCTGGACGTCTCGGGCTTCATCGACCTGGGCCGCCTGGGACCGGCCGACCGCCACGCCGACCTGGCGCTGCTGCTCGCCAACGCGCGTGAGACGTGGACGGACGAGGAGCAGGCCCGGGACGCGGACCTGGCCTTCGCAGAGCGGTACGGCATCGCCCTCGACCACGACCGACTGCGGTTCTACCTCCATCTCGACCCGCTCACCTGGGGCTGATCGACTTCCTGGGGCGCGCTCGCCGGTGCTGCGCTGCCTCTTCGCCTCGCGGTCGAGAGCCGGCGGCCTGCCACCGGCAGGTGCGCCTGCGCGCTGACGCGGGAGCGCACGTTGTCCGGCCGGACATGCCACCCGGGGCAACGCTGATTACCAGGGCGACGCCTCCGCCCGGCTGGCCTCCCGGGTCGACCTCGCCCACGGTCTGCTGACCGGACGCTTCGACACCGAGGCCCTCGCCCGTCACCTGGGGCTCGACCCCGCGCAGGGCGCCACCGTGATCGGCATCGACCTGCGTGAAGCGCGGCACCCCGGCGCCTCGGCGGCCGTGGACCTGCGGCGCGAGGAGTCCGCCGGAATCATCTCCCTGCACGCCTCGGCGTTCCGCCGCGACGCCCTCGTCACCCAGGCCTGCGGCCAGATCTACGTACTGCTTCCCGGGACGCACGGCACCGCCGCCGGCACCGCGATCCAGCGCTGGGCCACCGAGCTCGTCACCGCGCTCCGACGGCAGTTCGGTAGACGAGCATCCCGACTCCCGCCACGAAGGTCTGGAATCACTTGCCCCGCACGACGCCGAGCAGGGCTCCGAACTGGCCCGTTCGCTGCTCGCCTACCTCGACGAGTTCGGAGACGTGGCGCGGACCGCCGAGGCCCTCAACGTTCACCCCAACACCCTCCGCTACCGCGTCCGCGCGGCGACCGCCCTGAGCGGGATCAGCATCGATGACCCCGACCAGCGGCTCGTGGCCATGCTCCAGCTGCGCCTCGTCCTCAACGGTGAGCCCCTCGCGAAGGATCCCTTCCCGGGCCCGTGACAGTGTCGGGAACACGAGGGTGATGTCGACGCAGATCGATGGAACCGATTCGTTGATACCGGACCTGGACATTCTCAGGATCATCTGATGATCGGACCGGTCCTAGTGTCGGTGGAGTCAGCAGGAAGCACTGCAACCGACAGCCGCTGGAGATCATGATGCGTTCGCGTCTCGCCGCCCGTTCCACCCGTCTCGTCCTAGCCGCCGCGGCCGTGACGGCCCTCGCCGCCATCACCGCGTGCCAGCCCGAGGACTCGTCGGACACCGGCAGTTCCTCGGCCCCTTCCGCCGCCTCCTCCGGCGGCGGTGGGAAGGAGACCTCCGCCGGCGACAGCCCGTCGGCTGGGACCGGCACTCCTGCCGGTGACTCCAGCAGCGGCGGCTCCGGTGACAAGGGCGACTCGGGCAGTGGCGACAAGAGCGGCTACGGGCAGTCCTGCGGGACCAACGACCTGGACTTCACGGTCGCCTGGAAGTCCGATCCCGATGTCGACGGCTACTACCAGGTGACGGCCAGGGCCAAGTCCGGCATCACCTGCTACCTGGACGTCAACACCCCCAGTGTGGCCTTCGGTTCCGGCGCCGACGGAGTCGCCTCTCCCGTCGGACAGGGCGGCGAGGACCCGATCAAGCTCACCGGGTCCGCCGTCGCGTACACCGGCATCGACGCCAAGACCACCGACGGCGACGTCGGCAAGCAGTTCGAGAACGTCATCATCGCGGTCAGCAACGACGACCCGGACCCCGCCGAACTCGAACTCCCCGACACGGCCACCGTGGACAAGCCCATCGTCACCAACTGGTCCACCCGGCGCGACGAGACGGTCCCCCGCCTCGTCTGAGAAGGACCGGCGCCACGGCTGATGAACCGCCGTGGCACCTCACAGCAAGTGCGCTGACCAGCGCGGAAGTTGGTCCGCCGGCCCAGTCAGGTGACGGTGATGACGACTCGCTGATAGCTGGTCAGGGCCGGAGTGCCGTCGTCCTTGGCCTCGACGACGAGATGAATGGTCTGGCCGGGCCGGGCGTCCGCGGGAACGTCCACGTGCACCGCACCCGTACGCGTGTGCCGGATGGCGACGGTGCCCGGGTAGGTTCCGGCTTCCCTGTACTGCCACCACGTGCGGGTGACGGTGTCGCCGTCGGGGTCCGCGGTCCTGGCCGTGAGCTCGACCGTCCGGCCGGCACGGCGGCTGAGGTCCAAGCCCTGAGGTACGCGGACACGGGGAGCGTGGTTCGCGTCGGCGAACGCGCTGACACTCCAGTCGAGCCGGGCGGCGAAGTCGTTCTGGATGGCGGAGAACCAGCGCGCGGCCGCGTAGTCGCGGGGTGTCGCGCCCGTCCCGTCGGCGTCCTGCGCGCCCTGGTTGGACCACCGGTGGGGGTCGTCGGGGTCGACGACCTGTCGGCCGCCCCAGCCGCCCCAGCCGGGATGCTGATAACTGCGCAGTCCGTTGTCGACAAGGAGCGCGAAGTTGGAGGAGTCGCCTTCGGAGATCCACGATCCCTTGGGCTGCGGCGGCGTCCAGACCAGGTATCCCATCGCCCGCAGTTCCTCGGCCGTGTAGCCGGACAGGCCGAAGTAGTCCTCGTCGTCGAAGCCGGCCGCCATCTGCTTGCCGTCGCCCCAGACGCGGTAGGCGGCGCCGATCGGCCCCGTGCCGGAGACGTTGGCCCGGGTCCAGTCGGCGGAGTGGTAGACCGCGTCCTCGGGGCGGACGACGCCGCGGGAACCGTAACCCCAGACGGATGTGGCCACCTCGCGGTTCTGGATGTCCGGCCAGTTGGGTTTGATGTAGTCCTCGAAGGTGGAGTCCTGCTGTCCGAAGCTGGTGATGACCGCCTTGTTCACGATCTTCTTGTAGACGGCGCGCCACCGCGGAGTGCCGTGGTACTGGTCCTGAATGGACTTGAGGGCCCGGGCGATGGTGTTGGGTCCGCCCCAGGCCTGGAGGAACACCTGTCCCGGCTTGTCGTCGAGCAGGACCTTCCTGATGAGGTCGGAGCCCTTCGTGTCCGCGGCCATGTCGCCCTCGTCGATGACGTTGCCCGTCGCGATGAGCGACCGCAGCCGGGAGGGGGAGGGGTATCGCGAGTCGTGGCGGATCAAGTTCTTGTACACCTTGGCGTAGGCGTCGACGGCCTCGTCGATGTGCAGCCGGGCGCCGGGCGCCGGCCAGCGGTGCGGCTCCAGGCCGCGACTTGCGTCGCCCTGGTAGTGGTGCTGGCTGGACGAGTAGACCAGGCCGGCGATGTCCATCTCGTTGCTGTACAGCAGCATGCGCAGCATCGAGTTCAGGTCGTCCAGTTCCGGGTCGGTCGTCACGATCGTGCGGGGTGCGGCCGACGGTGCCGTGGTGTGACCGCCCGTCCGTGCCTGCATGTCCTTGCCCGCCGCAGGCGTGCCTGCGCCCGTCGCCGAGCCGGGCTGCGTCATCGCCAGGGTGAGCCCGAGAGCGGCCGTACTCACGACGAGCATGCGGGCCAGGCGGGAGGATCTGGGGGAGTGTGTGGTGCCGATCTGGACGCGGAGTGTCATCGAATGCCTCCATGTGTGGATCGCTGAATCGGTCGCGATCAGTCGTTCAGCAGCTCTCGGGCGACGTCGACGTCGGTGACCAGGATGTTGATCCACCTGCCGCGGACCGCACCGCGGATCGCCGCCACCTTGTCCATTCCGCCCGCCACCGCGATGCGGCGTTCCACGGCGCGGAGCTGGTCCGGTTCGATGCCGATGAGCCTGTCGTTGAAGGGTGCGTCGACGGAGTTCCCGTCGGCGTCGAAGTACCGGGCGCAGACGTCGCCCACGGCTCCGAGTTTCTTGAGTGCCCGCTGGTCCTGGGCGGTGATCGCGTTGCCCGAGCGGCGCAGCAGCGGCGAGGGGTCGAGGCTGCCGATGCCCAGCAGGGCCAGGGTGAGACGTGACCACGCTTGCATCACGTCCACCATCGCCGGCTCCTGGGACAGCAGGACCCTCAGCTCCCTGCTGCCGACCAGGGCGGCGGAGGGGGCGAACACCGGTCGTGCGCCGGTCAGTTCGGCCAGACGGCTCGTCAGGCGCGTTGCGTGCAGCTGCACTTCGGGGCTGCCCGAACCGCCGACGATCTGTACGACCTCCTGTGCGCCGGAGGAGGTCCTGGCCCGCATCACCTTCACGGACTCCAGCAGCGTGGCGCTCCAGGAGGAGACGCCGATGACGTCTCCGCCCTTGAGGGTGGCGTCGAGGTAGGTGGCGGTGGCGGCGGCGAGCGCGGGGATGACATCGGCTCCCGACCCCTCGACCTCGACCACGACGGCGTCGCGCAGCCCGTACCGTGCCACGAGGGCCTCTTCGAGCTCGGCGTGCACACCTTCCGGTGACACGACGACGGTACGGACCACTCCTCGGTCGACCGCTTCCTTCAGCAGGCGGGAGACGCGGGGCTGCGACATGTTGAGGTGTGCCGCGATCTCGGGCTGGCGCACTCCGCGCTCGTGATACATGCGGGCCACCTTGATCAGCAGCCGCATATGGTCAGGGGTGGGAGTGGACGCTGCCGCCACCATGTCTCCATCCTTGTCGTCCCTGGCGGCCGGGCGCCAGAGCCTGTCACCGCTGCGGAACACCACACCCTATCGTCGGGGTTCCGCCACGGTCGGCCGCGGTGCCGGGCCGTCGGCATCAGAGTTTGGCGAAGACCCCGTATTCGTCGGCGTTCTTCACGGTGATCAGTTCGCAGTCGATGGACTGCTTCTCGGGCTGTCCTGTCTTGCCCGTCTTCACGTACTTGTCGGCCTGCTCGACCGCCCGTTCGGCTCCCAGCGCGGCGGGCTGGAGTGCCGTCGCCCGCATGGTGCCCGCCTTGATCTGGGCGATGGCGTCCGGGCTGCCGTCGAAGCCGACCACGACGATGTTCTTGCGCTTGGCCGACTTGATCGCGGCCACCGCGCCGAGGGCCATGGTGTCGTTGCCCGCGATGACACCGCTGATCTTCGGATTGCGCTGGAGGATGGTCTCCATCTTGCTGAAGGCCTCCTGCTGGTCCCAGTTGGCCGTCTGCTTGGCGACCTGCTTGAGGTCCGGGTACTGCGAGATGACATCGGCGAAGCCCTTGGAGCGGACACTGGCGTTGGTGTCGGACTCCTTGCCGGTCAGCTCGACGTACTCGCCCTTGCCCTTCGTCGCGGTGACGAACTCCTGCGCCGCGAGCTGCGCGCCCTGGGCGTTGTTGGACACGATCTGGGCCTTGGCTATGCCGGTCTCGTTGATCTCGCGGTCGATGAGGAAGACGGGGATGCCGGCCTTGGTGGCCTTGCGGACGGGTCCGATCGACGCGTCGGCGCCCGCGTTGTCCAGGATGATCGCCGCGGCCTTGCGGGAGATGGCGGCGTCGATGAGTTCGCTCTGCTTGTTCGGGTCGTCGTCGTGCGAGGCGACCGAGGTCTTGTAGCCGAGGCTCACGGCCTTCTTCTTCGCCGCGTCCGCCTCCGCCTTGAAGAAGGGGTTGTCCGCGGAGGGGGTGATGATGGCGACCAGGTTGCTCTTCGATCCGCTCTTGGTCGTGCTCGCCCCGGACGACGAGTCGTCGGAGCTCCCGCACGCGGTCAGGAGCAGGGCACCTGCGGCGAGGGCCGCGGTGGTGGTGACGGTGCGATGGGCTCTGCGGTGGAACATTCTGGTCTCCTCACAACGATGTGCGGACTTGCGTCAGTAGAGGTGCGGTACTGCGAGGGGCGGATGAGGGGGTGGACGAGTGGTGGATGAGGGGGTGGAGAGGGCGGCCGAGCGGATGTCAGTCGTCCGCCGGCCTGCCGGAGCCGCTCCGTGCGGCGCTGCCCGCACCAGCCGGGCCGGGATCGACCGGGCCGGGATCGGTCTTCACGGCGACCGCGGATGCCGCCGCGCGACGGCGCTGGAAGCGCTGCTGGCTCTGGTCGAGGATGACGGCGATGATGATGACGGCGCCCTTGATGAGCATCTGCCAGAACGTCGAGACGCCGAGGATGACGAGGCCGTCGGCGAGGAAGCCGATGACGAAGGCTCCGACGAGGGTGCCGCGTACGTTGCCCCGGCCGCCAGAGAGGGCGGCGCCGCCGATGACGACGGCCGCGATGGCGTTGAGCTCGAAGGTCTCGCCGGCCTGTGGTGCGGCGGAGGTGAGTTCCGAGGCGATGATCAGGCCGGCCATCGCGGCGCAGGCGCCGGAGATCACGTAGACAAGGAGTTTGACGCGCTTGACGGGGACTCCGCTGAGTTCGGTGGCGCGTTCGTTGCCGCCGGTGGCGTAGAGCCAGCGGCCGAAGGGGGTCGAGCGGAGCAGGACGGCGACGAATCCCGCCACCACGATCATGATCCAGACCGCTACGGGCAGACCGAGGGGCCGTCCTCCGCCGAGCCAGTCGAAACCGGTGTTGTGGGTGCCCGGGTCGCCGGCCAGGTCGGGGTAGGTGGTGCCGTCGGAGATGAGCAGGGCGGTGGCGCGGGCCACGTACAGCATGCCGAGGGTGGCGATGAACGGGGCAACGTTGAGGCGGGTGACGAGGATGCCGTTGACGGTGCCGACCACCGCGCCGACACCGATGCACAGGACGATGACGGCCCAGACCTGCGGATAGGCGACGACGTCGAGGACGCTCAGGTGAAGGCCCTGGAGCAGTTCGCCGGCGATCACCCCGGACAGGCCGACGGTCGATCCGACGGAGAGGTCGATCCCGCCCTTCAGGATGACCAGCAGCATGCCCAGCGCGAGGATCGCGTTGATGGCGACGTGCTTGGTCATCGTGATCACGTTGTCGACGGTGAGGAAGGAGTCCGACAGCAGGCTGAAGACGACGATCAGGACGCCGAGTGCGATGAAGGCACGCAGTTCGAAGATCGAGTCGACCGTCTTGAGGCGTCGTGCCTGGGCAGCCGCGGCACGACGCTGCTGCAGCACTACCTCGTGGTCCTTGGTCAGGGTGTCACTCATGGTGTGCCTTCTCGGTGGTGTCGGCTCCGTCGGCCAGGCTCATCAGCCGGTCCCGGGTGATCTCTCCGGCTTTCAGGTCGGCGACGAGACGGCCGCGCGCCAGGACCAGGAGCCGGTCGGGCATGTGCAGCGCCTCCTCGGCCTCGGAGGTGGTGAAGAGGACGGCGAGGCCGCGCTCGGCCTGCCGGGCCATCAGCTCGAAGACGTCGGCCTTGGCTCCCACGTCCACGCCGCGGGACGGTTCGTCCAGCAGCAGGACGCTCGGGCCGGTCATCAGCGCCTTGCCGATGACGACCTTCTGCTGGTTCCCGCCACTGAGCGAGCCGATGGGCGCCCGGGATCCGGGGGTCTTCACCGTCACGTCGGAGATCATCGAGGTCACCGCCTCGTCCTCGGCACGCCGGTTGAGCAGCAGACGGCGTACGAACCTGGTCACGGAGGCCAGTGACAGATTCTGACCGACCGTCATCGACTGGACGAGACCGTCCCGTTGCCGGTCCTCGGGGACGAGGGCCAGCCCGTTGCGGATGCGGTCGCGGACGCTGCCGGTGAGCGGTTCGCCGTGCAGACGCAGTTCGCCCGACGCCGCGGGCATCCGGCCGGCCAGACACTCCAGCAGTTCGGTACGGCCGCTGCCCATCAGGCCGTAGATGCCGACCATCTCGCCCGCCCGGACGGACGTGGACAGGCTGTTCACCGCGAGCCGCCCGGGGACGGCCGGGTCCGCGACGGACAGTTCGGTGATCTCCAGGGCGACGGGACCCAGGGTGGGGTTCCGGTCGGGGAAGAGATCGTCCTGGCTGCGGCCCACCATCTTGCGGACGATCCAGGCGAGGTCGATGTCGTCGGCCCGTGCGGTCGCGACCATGGCGCCGTCTCGCAGGACGGCCACCTCGTCGGCGACGGAGAGGGCTTCCTCCAGGTGGTGCGAGATGTACACGATCGCGACGCCCTCGGCCTTCAGCTCCCGGATCACCTGGAAGAGGATCTCCACTTCCGGTGCGCTGAGCGCGGAGGTCGGTTCGTCCATGATCAGCACGCGGGCGTTCTGCAGCAACGCGCGGGCGATCTCGACGAGTTGCTGCTGGCCGAGCCGCAGCTCGCCCACGGACGTGTCGGGGTCGAGCCCTTCGTCGAGCCGGCCCAGCACCTGTCGTGCCATGGTCCGCTGGGTGGTGCGGTCGAGCAGCGTCCCGGCCTGCCGGGTGCGTTCGCGGCCGAGGAAGAGGTTGTCCTGGATGCTCAGGTTGGGACAGAGGCTCAGTTCCTGGTGGATGATCGAGACGCCGTGGTCGGACGCCTCCCGTGCACTGCTGAACCGCACCGCCCGGCCGTCGAGTTCGATGTGCCCGGTGCTGGGGGACTCGACGGCGCTGAGGATCTTCATCAGGGTCGACTTGCCGGCCCCGTTCTCACCGAAGAGCACGGTGGTGCGGCCCGCCGGGATGTCCAGCGAAACTCCTTTGAGTGCCTGCGTTCCGCCGTACACCTTGGTGACCTCGGCGGCGCGCAGCACGGGCGCGGCCGGCGCTTCCTTGGCCGTGGAGGTCATGACGCGGCCTCGATCGAGACGGGGGTGAGGGTCAGTACGTCGGCGGTCAGCGGTGTCATGGCGCCGACGACGGTGACCTTCTTGCCGCGGACCGCCGCGGGATCGAAGGCCTTGAGCACCTTGTCCTTCATCGCGCGGTTCAGTGCCGTGGCGGCGTCGGCGTACTCGACCTGGTTGGTGAATTGGCCGAACGTGATGAAGCCTGCCGCGTCGCGAAGTGCCGTTCCGTTGATGGCCGGGCCGACCTGCACGGAGACGCGGGTCTTGGCCAGACCGGGCACGGTGACCTGCATGAGGCCGTTCTCGGCGGCGCCCGCGGTCCCGGTCACCGTCACGGCGTAGCTGTACGGACCGGTGCCCGGCCGGTGCCCGTACTGCTTGCCGGCCGCTTCGGGGTCGGCGGCGATGGCCTTGTACAGGGTGGCGATGTCCACGGCGTTCTTCTCCATCGCGGGGACGACCTTGGGTTCGTAGGTGCCGGCGGCGTACTTGGCGGCGTCGAACGCGGGCTTGCCACTCGCCTTGTCCTCGCTGTCCGAGCGGTAGGTGGTGGTGGCCGCGATGGCGGCGAGCAGGAGTACGAGGGCGATGAGGGAACCGCTGCCCAGGGTGATCCGGCCGCGGGAGTGTGCCCTCTTCCTGTCTGGCTGGGGCAGGTCTGCTGTGGTCATGACGTCCTTTGCTGTGCGCGTGTCCCGAGGTCGCGAGCGGCCGCGACCCGGTGACGCCAGCGCGCGAGGGTGTCGCTGCGCCGGGCGTCGTCCCAGCCGGCTGTGAAGGTCCGCAGGCCGGCGTCCGCGCGCTGTTCCAGGTCGGCGGTCGTCCACAGGCCGAGTCCCAGGCCCGCCAGGTGCGCGGCGCCCGCGGCGGACAGTTCGTGGTGGCGGGTACGGGCCACCGTGACGTCGGAGATGTCGGCCTGCAGTTGCATGAGCGCGTCGCTGCGGCTGAGGCCGCCGTCGGCCACGACCTGCCGCAGACCGGGCAGGGCGGCGAGGACGTCGGCCACCTGGAAGGCCACCGACTCCAGTGCGGCGCGCGCCACGTGGGCGCGGCCGGTACCCAGCCCGAAACCGGCGAGGACGGGCACGGCGCGGGTGTCCCACCAGGGTGCCCCGATGCCGCCGAAGGCCGGCACGAGTGTCAGGTCGCCAGCGTCCGCGTCGGCTGCGAGCCGGATGAGTTCCTCCGCCTCGGTGCCGAGCAGGTCGGCCAGCCAGGTGAGGGTGCGCCCGGTGGAGCGGATGTTGGCCTCGTGCGCGTGGACGGGGTGTCCGGTGGACCAGGCGATGGTGCTGCACACGTGTTCCGCGGGTTCGGGGGAGTCCGTCACCGTCATGACGGAGGATCCGGTGCCGTAGGTGACCTTCACGGTGCCGGGGCGCCAGCCCGCGTGGGCGAACAGCGCGGCGTGCGAGTCACCCATGACGGCCAGGAGCGGGGTGCCGTCGGTCAGCGGGTCGAGGCCGTGCAGCGTTCCGAAGGGCCCGGTGGAGGGCACGACACGGCTCAGTGCGGCACGCGGGATGTCGAAGAGGCCGAGGAGTTCGTCGTCCCAGTCACCGGTGGCGAGGTGGAGCAGCTGGGTCCGGGACGCGTTGCCGATCTCGGTGACCGCCTGCCCCGTGAGCCGGTGGATCAGGTAGGCGTCGACGGTGCCCAGGCGCAAGGTGCCGTCCTTGCTGCGGGTTCGTGAGGGGTCGTGCACGTCGAGCAGGGCGGCCATCTTCAGAGCGGAGAACATCGGGTCGAGCGGGAGTCCCGTGCGGCGGCGGATCTCGTCGGCCGCTCCGGCGCCGGTGAGGCGGGCCGCACGTTCCCCTCCGCGCTGGTCCTGCCAGCTGACCAGCGGTGCGACCGGTTCGCCGGTCGCCGCCTCCCACAGGACGGCCGACTCGCGCTGGGTGCTCAGGGCCACACCGGCCACCGTGCGCGGGTCGACACCCCTCAGGCAGTCGGCGACGGCGCCGCGCACACTGTCGAGGAGCGCGGTCGCGTCCTGTTCCACCAGGCCGGGGCCCGGATGCGTCTGGGACAGGGGCACTTCGGCCCGGCGGACGATGTCGCCCGCGGCGTCGAGGAGCAGTGCCTTGGTGGAGCTGGTCCCCTGGTCGACGGCGAGAACGTGCGGTCCCATCACACCCGTCCCAGTGCCTCGCGTGCGGCGCCGGCGACTCCGTCGGCGGTCAGCCCGAAGTGTTCGAGCAGGAAGGCCGCGCTGCCGGTCGGGGCGAAACTGGGCACGCCCAGCATGCGTACGGGGACCGGGTTGCTCTCCGCCACGACCTTGGCCACGGCGGCTCCCAGGCCGCCGGACAGGAGTCCTTCCTCGGCGGTGACGACGGCTCGGGTCTCCCGGGCGGCGGCGACGACCGCGGCGACGTCGAGGGGTTCGACGAAGGTCATGTTGAGGACGCGGGCGGAGATGTCCTGCTGGGCGAGCAGGTGCGCGGCGTCCAGGGCGCGGGAGACCATCGTGCCCACGGCGATGAGGGTGACGTCGGAGCCCTCGCGCAGCCGTACGGCCCGGCCGGCTTCGAAGGGCGCGTCGTCGGGGGTGACGGCGGGCACCTTGAAGCGGGGTACGCGGATGTACGTGGGTCTGCCCGACGCGGCGGCCCAGCGGACCGCGCTGCGGGTCTGCGCCGGATCGGCCGGCACGATGATGTCCAGACCCGGGATGGCGCGCATCCAGGACAGGTCCTCGATGGAGTGGTGGGTGGGCCCCAGCTCTCCGTAGGCCATGCCCGGGCTCTGGCCGCAGAGCACGACGTGGCGGTGGGTGTAGGCGATGTCGGCCTTGATCTGTTCCAGCGCGCGACCGGTGAGGAAGGGCGCCGCCGCGGACGCGAAGGGGATGAACCCGGCGTTGGCGAGACCGGCCGACACACCGACCAGGTCCTGTTCGGCGATGCCGACGTTGATGAGACGGGTGGGGAACTCCTCGCGGAACTTGACGAGGTTGCTGGAGCCCACCGAGTCGTTGCAGACCGCCACGATCCGCTCGTCGGCGCGGGCCAGCACGGCGAGTTCGTCGGCGAAGTCGGCGCGGCAGTCGAAGGTGGGTGCCTGTTCGGTCACGGAGGTCATCGGTTCAGCTCCTCCAGCGCGAGACGCACCTGGTCGTCGGTGGGCACCTTGTGGTGCCATTCGACGCGGTCCTCCATGAACGACACGCCCTTGCCCTTGGTGGTGTTGGCGATCACCGCGACGGGTCGCCCGGTGGTCGACGGCTCGTACGCCTCCTTGATCGCCCGGTGGTCGTGTCCGTCGATGACGCGGACCTCCCAGCCGAAGCTGGCCCATTTGGCGTCCAGCGGCTCCAGTGACTTGGTGTCCTCGGTGCGCGCGCCCTGCTGCAGCCGGTTGCGGTCGACGACGGCCGTCAGGTTCGCCAGTTCGTAGTGGGCGGCCGTCATGGCGGCTTCCCAGTTGCTGCCTTCCTGCATCTCGCCGTCGCCGAGCACCACGATGGTGCGCCAGGTCTCGCCGCGCAGCTTCGCTCCGAGCGCGCAGCCGGTGGCCACGGGGAAGCCGTGTCCGAGCGGTCCGCTGTTGGTCTCCACCCCGGGAACCTTGAGCCGGGCCGGGTGGCCGTTGAGCGGCGACAGCGGAGCCATGAACTCACTGAGGCGGCTGCGCGAGAAGAACCCGCAGGACGCCAGCGTCGAGTACAGGGCCGCGGCGCAGTGCCCCTTGCTGAGGACGAACCGGTCGCGCTGCGGGTGGTCGGCCTGCGCGGGACGCATGCGCAGCGTGCCCCACAGGGCGGTGACCATCAGGTCGGTGACGGACAGGTCACCTCCCACATGCCCCATGCCGGCCGACTGGATGGTGGTGATGATGTCGCGGCGGATCGAGGCCGAGATGTCGGCGAGTTCCGCGGCGGCCTCCGTGGGGGAGGCGGCACGAAGGCGGGCGCTGCGCGGTTCGTAGGCGCGCGCGGCCACGTCGTCGGTCCGCAGGGGGGCGGGGGCCGACAGGACGGTGCTCATGCGGACTCGCTCTCGGCGAGGGCGCGGAACAGGGCACGCTTGGCGATGCGTTGCGCGCCGAGGGCGTCCTGTGAGGCCTGCGCGGCGGCCAGTTCCTCGCGGTCGAGGTAGCCCAGTGCCTGGTGGAAGGCGCGCATGGTGCGGATGCCGGTGCGGGCCGCCTCGACGGGGTCCTCGCGGAACGGGAACTGGTCGAGCTGCCAGACTCCCTGCCAGCCGGCGTCCTGGAGCGCGAAGAAGAACTCGAAGGTCTCCAGCAGGTGGACCGAGCCGACGACCATGTCGTCGTCCCAGCCGCGGAAGTTGTCGTTGACGTCGATCGCGAAGAGCCGGTCCCGGGCGATGGCCAGCCGGGCGGCCTCGGCGGGAGTCTCCCCGCCGTACAGGGAGTGGCCGAAGTCGAGCAGGACGCCGACGTTGTCCACGCCCATGTCCTGGATGGCGAGCAGGGTCCGTGCGACGGACGAGAAGACCATCCGGTTGCGGGGCTCGCGCGGCTTGTACTCGATGGCGAACTTGAGGTCCGGGAAGGACTGGGCGAGTTCGCGCAGTGCGTCGACCGACTTGGTCCACAGGTCGGTGTAGTCGGCCTGGAAGGGATAGTCGTAGCCGTCCTGGCCGGGCCAGATCTTGATGTAGTCCACGCCCAGTTCGCGTCCGACCTCGGCCGACGCGGCGACCAGGTCGATGGCCTGGCGGCGGACGGCGGGGTCGGGGTTGGTGAAGCCTCCCTTGGCGAACCTGCCGGTGTAGAACTCCGGCGTCACGGCGATGGCCCGCAGGTTCTGCTCGGCCAGGGCTTCCCGTACCTCGGCGGTGCTGATGTCACCGGGCGGGAAGGGCCAGTTCAGGTCGAGGACGGACAGATCGCCGACCGCTCCGGCGAGCTTGATGGCGTCGAGGATGGTGCGTGGTTCGCCGTAGCCGTCCGTGGCGTATCGGTCGACGTAGGTCGCGAAGTGCCAGACACCGGCGCCGTAGATCGGTTCGTTTTGACCTGGCTGCTGAATGTCTATGCGTGGTTGAGTCGACATGCAGGTCAAGTTACGAACATGAGTCAGGCGCGTCAAGACCTCTGCATCGATGGTTTTCGCGCCGGTCGGGACCGGGGCTTCGGCCGCGACCGGCACGTGTAACTAGCTTTCGTCCGGCCTGTTGACATGCCTCCGAGGTGCTCTCAGAATCTCACTGGTTGCCGATTCGCATGTGAATGGACATGCGTTTCGGTTGTGTTCGTGTGCAGCCGTGCTGCGGTGGCCTCGTAGAGTCAGCCCGCCGCGCCGTCGAGCAGCCGGCTGTACCGCAACCGCAGGGCCCGCTCGGTACTGGCCGCCAGGGTGACCACGGTCAGCACGACGTTGCCCCAGGCCGGCAGACGGACCGGCGCGGTGAAGGTCCCGACGCGCTCGGCCACCGCGGGCACCTCGGTGACTTGCTGGGCGAGCTGCGTGACCAGCAGGATCAGGGCGACGACGAGCACGGTCAGCGAGACGGCACCGATCCAGCGGCTCAGAGCCGGATGCGCGCGGTCGAGGTGGGCGCGGCGCCCCTCGGCCGAGTCGCGGTCCGGGACCAGCAGACGTTCGGTGCCCTCGCCGGTGACGTAATGGCAGCGCCGCAGCCCGAAGTTGCTCAGCCGCACCTCGACCGTGCCGCCGGGGACCGGGAAGGCGGCGGGGAGTTTCGACCGGGCGTGGTGCCTGCCGTCCAGGTACAGGTCGGCCTTCGCCTTCGAGGACGTCTGGTCCTGACCGCGTCTGACGTCCACGGCGTAGACCGTCTTCCCGCCGGCGCCGTCGGGCAGCGGCAGGTAGAACAGGGAACGGTAGGGCAACTGCCACCAGCGGAACCGCTTGAGCGGCCGGCCGTCCCCGGGGGTGATCCGCCGCGCGGCCCGGCGGCTTCGCATCTCCTCGAACATCGCAGGCGCCTCCCTTACTTGCTCGGTTCGCCGGGGCGCGCCGCTTGACCGGGGCGCGCGGCTTCACCGGGTCGCGCCGCTTCACCGGGCTCCGCCGCGCAGGCGAGGTCCCGCGCGGGGCGTTCCCCGCTGGTCAGGAACGTCGTCGCGGCATCGTTGGCGCACGTGTTGCCGCCGTACGGATAGACACCGTGGCCGCCCTGGTCGACCGTCACCATCGTGGCCCGCCCGCCGAAGGCCCGCCGCAGCTCACGGGCGCCGGCCAGCGGTGTGCCCGGGTCGCGCTCGTTCTGCATCATCAGCACGTTCGACGGGCCCCGGCCGGTGATGCGTACCGGCGGTTCGGCGCTCTCCCGCGGCCAGTACGCGCAGGGGTTGATGCTCGCCGTGGAACCGCCCAGCATCGGGTACCTCAGCCGGTCGACGGCGACATTGCGCTGGTAATCCCGGACCGTTCGCGGCCAGCGCGTGTCGGCGCAGACCACGGCGAACCGTGCGGCCATGAGATTCTCCAGGTCCGCGGGCGGCTTCGGGAGCGGCAGTTCCCCGCCCGTGTCGACCGCCTGCCAGAACTTCGCGAGCTGGGGCATCGAGCCGTCGGCGTACAACTGCTCGAAGGTGAACGCGCGGAACCCGGTCCCGTTGACGCCCTGGACCGGCTTCGCGTCCAGCCGCGCCACGAGCTCGTGGAACGTGGCCGTGAGCTGCTTCGGCGTGGAGCCCAGACCGTACTCGGGGTGCGCGGCGGCGAACGTGACGAAGTCGGGGAAGCGGTCCTCAAGCCCCCGGGCGAACGACCGCATGGCGGTGACGTCGTAGCCGCCGGGACCCAGGTTGCTGTCGAGCACGATCCGGTCGCCGTGTCGCGGGAACAGTGTCGTGTAGACCGCGCCGAGGTAACTGCCGTAGGAGGCACCGAGGTACGACAGCTTCGGCTCGCCGAGTGCGCCGCGCAGACGGTCCATGTCGCGGGCGGTGTTGGCGGTGGTGGTGTGCGGGAGCATCCACGCCGTCCGCGCGTCCCCGCACTGCCCGGCGATTCTCCGCGCGTACCCCGCCTCCCGTGTCACGTCGGACGCGGTGTGCGCGTACTTCGGGAAGTTGCCGCGCCACTGCTGTTCCTTCGTCAGGTCGCAGGTCACCGGGGTGCTGCGGCCGACGCCGCGCGGGTCGAAGCCGATGATGTCGTACGAGTCGAGCACCTTCTGCGGCAGCCCCGAGGCGGCGAGGACGGCCGGGTAGACCAGGCCGGAACCGCCCGGGCCGCCCGGGTTGGTCAGCAGGACGCCGCGCCGCTGCGACGGCTTCTCGCTCGCCAGCCGGGAGACGGCGACATCGATCCGCCGGCCGTGCGGATCGCGGTAGTCCAGCGGGACTTCGAGCGTGGAGCACTCCAGGCGGGGCGCGGCGGCTCCCTCGGGGCACGGGCCCCACCGCAGGGCGCCGGGCGCCGTCGTGGCCGCCGCCGTCGCGGACACCGACCCCGGAAGTACGGTCAGTGTCAATGCCGCGGCGCCGAGGGCGAGGGACAGACTTCTGCGCATGAGGTGTCCTCCTGTGGGGGCCTTTACCGGCTGTGGGGGGGGGCTGCCGGCACGCGAACCAGTCTGTTGACCGGGAACGGCGGGCACATCGGCCCGACGGACCGCCCCGGCCCCGACCGGGGGAGAGGCGCCGGTTAGACCTGGGTCGAAGGCGTATCCGTCGTGGGTGTGATCCACCGGTCGCACGACGTGGTGACAATGGCCTGGTGAACACGGACGTGATGCCGCGGCTCGGAGTGTGGCAGCAGGCCTGGCGGCTCATGGTGGCCGCGGTCGTGAGCCTGCCGATCTGGCTGACGACCCTCGCGCTGACGCGCAAACAGCCCGGCGGCCCGGACACCTGGGTCCTCGTCGCCGATCCGCTGATCGCCCTGGGCTGTCTGACGCTGTTGCTGTGGCGGCGGCGGTGGCCCCTCACGGTCGCCCTGGTCGTCGCGGTCGCCTCGACCGCGTCGGCGTTCGCCACCGGCGCCGCACTGCTGGCGCTGTGCTCGGTCTCCACCCGCCGCCGCCCGGTGGAGATCGGGGCCGTCGCCCTGGCGTACGTGATCGCCTCGCAGGTCGCCGTCAAGATGTTCCCGGTGCAGGGCTCGGCCGACGTGTCGTGGTGGGTCCAGGTCGTGGTGCCGGCGCTGACCGCGGGGATCGCGGCGGCAGCGGGCATGGCCGTCGGGGCGCGGCGGGTCGAGGTGCGGTCCCTGCGGGAACGGGCGGAGAGCGCGGAGCGGGAGCAGAGCGCGCGGGCGGCGCAGGCACGCGCCCTGGAGCGCAACCGGATCGCCCGCGAGATGCACGACGTCCTCGCGCACCGCATCTCCCTGGTCGCCATGCAGGCCGGGGTGCTGGATCACCGCCGCGACCTGTCGGCCGACGAGAACCGCGTCCTGGTCCGCGGTATCGCCGAGGGCTCCCACCAGGCGCTGGAAGAACTGCGGGAGGTCCTCGGCGTGCTCCGCGCCGACCCCGGCCGCCCGGAACCGCCGCAGCCCTCCCTCGACCGGATCCCCGACCTGGTGGCCGACGCCCGCACCTCGGGACTCGACGTCCGGCTGACCGACACCGTGACCGGGACCCCGCCCGGCGGCGTCGGACGGACCTGCTACCGGATCGTCCAGGAAGCGCTGACCAATGCCGCCAAGCACGCCCCCGGCGCGGTCGTGCACGTCACCCTCGACGGCGCTCCGGGCGGCGCCCTCGACATCGGCGTCCGCAACGGACCGGCGCCCCTGCGCACCGCCCGGCCGCCCGCTTCCGGCTTCGGCCTGCTCGGCCTCGGTGAACGGATCACGCTCGCGGGCGGCGAACTCGACCACCGTCCCACCCTTGAGGGCGGGTACGTTCTCACCGCACGACTGCCCTGGCCGGACGGCCCCGCCCACAGCCACGAAAAGAGCGCATGAGCAACGACCACGACGAGAACACGTCGACGCAGAGCCGGCACGATCCCGTGCGGGTCGTCATCGTCGACGACGAGGAACTGGTCCGCATGGCCCTGCGGCTCGTCATCGACGGCGAACCCGACCTGACCGTCGTGGCGGAGGCGGCCGACGGGAACGCCGCGCTCGCCGTGGTGGACGAACAGCGGCCCGACGTCGTGCTGATGGACGTGCGCATGCCGGGCCGGGACGGTCTGGAGACGACCCGGGAACTGCTCACCCGGCCGGCGCCGCCCCGGGTGCTGATGCTGACCACCTTCGACTCCGACGACCTGGTCCTCGGGGCGCTGCGCGCCGGAGCGCTCGGCTTCGTCCTCAAGGACACCCCGCCCGCCCGGATCCTCGACGCGGTACGGACCGTCGCGGAGGGCAACCCGGTGCTGTCCCCGGCGGCCACCGCACGGGTGATCGCCGCGGCGACCGGCCCGGCCTCCGTACACAGCCGCGACCACCAGCGCGCCGCCGCGCGCGAACAGCTGTCCTCGCTGACCGAACGGGAACGGGAGACCGCCCGGGCCATCGCGGACGGACTGGGCAATGCGCAGATCGCCGAGCGGCTGCGCATCACCGTCGCGACGGTCAAGGCGCACACCGGGAATCTGTTCGCGAAGCTTGCGGTGGAGAACCGGGTCCAGATCGCGCTCCTGATCCGCGACGCCGAAGACACCTGACCCGGCAGCAACCAAAAGCCACACCGACCACGAAATGCACCCCGCGTACGGCCCGTCCGCAGATGTGGTGTGGGTCTCATCATGCGGGCCGGAGTCGTCCTCGCCGCACCCGCCGCCTCGTTTTCCTTTTTGTTTACCCTGTGCGGGATCACTGTCAGTTGGATTCCGTCGCCGGTGATGTCAGCACATCACCGCCGTGTCGTCGGTATTCCGTTTCGCCTTCCGGCTCCCGGAGAAAGGTAAACGGTGCCGTAAGGTGTTGACAGGGGCTGGTAGTGGACTGTTGTATTAATTCCATCCACGGGGGATGGATGGCAAACAGCGACCGGTCAGAACGACGGACATTGTAAGGGCTTCGCATTGGTCTGCTGCCATCCGCAGTTGGGGGCGATGGTGAGCAAGGTCAAGCACGCGCTCTGTCATCTTCGGGACCGAGTCGGCCACAGAAGAGCTGTCGGTCACTCGTGTTTCACGCGAGGATTTCACTGCGCTTCATTGCGGTACCGCGCGGGAGCGGTGCCTGACGGTCCACCAATGGTGTCGGCCGGCCATCGCCTTTCCACTGCCCCGGCGGTGTCATCCGTACGTTCGTGCAGCCGACCGACCGGGGAAAGCGCTGTTTCATGACGAGTCCGCACGGCCGGATTCGATGATCGTCCGCATGCGTTTCTTCGGCATGCCGAAAAGGATGCCGAAAAACAGGAAGTAGATTCACCTCTCCCGGTCCGATTCGTGGGCCGGCGATTCCCGAACAGGAAAAGCGTGATGCGCGTGCGCGAAATCCCGTCAACAGCTCCTACATTATCGAGGTAGACATGGCGTCGTCTTCGCAATCCGTACGGCTCAGGAATACACCCTTCGTCATCAAGGAGTCGTCCGCCCAGTACGAGCGTGCTGTCGACAGCAGCCTGATGCAGGTGAGCATCACCGGCCGCAAAGGGAAGCAGGTGTTCCTGCCGGACGGCCGCGGGGTGGTCGAGTTCGTCAACTGCTCCTACCTCGGACTCGACCTGCACCCCCGCGTGATCGCGGCGTCGAAGGCCGTGGAGGAGGAGTGGGGGATGAACTTCTGCTGCGCCCGGTCACGATTCTCCTTCGAGCCGCAGCGACTCCTCGAAGAGGAACTGTCCGCGCTGTACCGGGGACGGGCCATCACCTTTCCCTCGACGACCACCGCGCACATCTCTCTCATGCCGCTCCTCGCCAGCGGGGTGCTCTTCGAAGAGGGCGCGGCGCACCGGACCTGCCTGATCTTCGACCAGTTCGCCCACTCGTCCATGGCCTATCTCAAGCCGGTGCTCGCCGCCGAGGCGACGGTGGAGACGATTCCGCACAACTCCTTCGAGGACCTGCGCAAGCAGGCCTCGGCCGCACGGGCGCGCGGCGAGGTGCCGGTCTACGTGGCCGACGGCATCTACTCCATGGGCGGCCTGTGCCCGGCCCGCGAACTGCTCGACCTGGCCGAGGAGCTGGATCTGTGGCTCTACATCGACGATGCCCACGGCCTGGGCATCTTCGGCGAGCGCGGTGAGGGCCAGCTCCTCAGCCAGATCGAGGGAGACATCCCCGAGCGCGTCATCCTCACCTACTCGCTGTCCAAGGGCTTCGGCGCCTACGGCGGCGGCCTGCTCGTCCAGGGCGAGTGGCGCGAGCGGCTGATCCGCTCCTACGGACAGGTGTACGCGTTCTCCGCGGCGCAGACCTTCCAGGCGGTCTACGCATGCCGGGCCGTCGTCGAACTGCACGAGGAGGGAGCGATCGCCCCCCTCCAGCGGACCCTGCGCGAGCGGGTGGCGCTCTTCGACGAACTGATGGGGCAGTCCCTGCCGTTCAGCCCCATCCGGATGGTTCCGATCGGGGACGAGGCGAATGCCCTGAAGGCCGGCGAGGAACTCCTGGCCGAGGGCTACTACGCGTCGGTGGTCTTCTTCCCCATCGTCCGCCGCAAGTCCGCGCAGCTGCGGCTGTGCATCGCGGCCAACCACACCGAGGACGACATCCGGGGTGTCGCCGCCGCGCTCAAGCGAGTCCACGCGACCTACGCGACGTACGGGACCGACGGCAACGGGGAGGCCGAGTGATGAGGCACAAGGAACTGCACGTGGTGATCGGCGCGGGAATCGCCGGCTGCGTCGCCGCGATCACGCGCAGCCGCGCGGGGTACGACGTCGTCGTCCTGGAGGGCCGACAGGCGCGCTCCGAAGGCACGTACCCCGTGTGCACGCAGACCAGCAACATCGTCAGCGAGAACCACAGCGGCGCCGAGTACCCCTTCGACCCGCAGAGCGCGCGTGACTGTCTGGACGGCCGTATCGAGAACGAGCGCTTCTTCCCCGAGACGATCTACGGCGGCAAGACGAACAGCCGCATCATCGCCTCCCGGAGCATGATGGACGACGGCCACGACATCGTCGGCCAGTGCCGCACGAACATGGACGTCATCCGCTCGCACTACGCCCGGCGGTGCGAGGAGGACCCGGCCAACGCCGTCTTCGGCGATCCGTCGCAGGTCTGCCGCGAGGTCCCCACCGTGGACGGCGTCGAGGACGTGGCCGCCGCGTTCCTGACGCCGCAGCGCGGGATGAACCCCGCGCTCGTGTCCACGGTCCTCGACTGGGAACTGCGGCAGTGCGGCGTCGACTTCCGCGAGGGCAGCAGGGTGCGGACGGTGGAGCGCCGCACCGACGGCCGGTACGACGTCAGCTACACGAACGCCGGCGGGGCCAAGCACACCGTGGTCGCGGACCAGGTGAGCCTGTGCGCGGCGACGGCGGCGTTCGGCCTGGCCAAGGCGCTCAATCCGCGCATCGAGTTCCCGCGGCTGTTCATGGCGCTGCGGGAGATCCTCTACGTCGACCTCCCCGACGGTACGGAGAAGAACTTCACCTGCCTGAAGCTGGAGGACTCCTACGGGGGCATGCTCAGTCCGCTCAACGAGCACGTCGCGATGATCTACCACCCGCCGGCCGGGCACGTGATGAACCTGGTGATGGACCCGGTCACCGGCGCCGCCCCGTACGCGCGCTATCTCGCGGAGGGCCACCCGGAGATGCGGGAGCGCGCCGAGCGGACGGTGAGCCGCCTGCGTGCGTACTACCCGGAGCTGCGCCGGTCGCAGATCCTCGGGACGTACCTCAAGATCGCGATCAACACCGTCTCGGACTCGCGGATGCGGCGCAACATCGGCGTCTTCGGCGTCGACTCCGGCGCCACCATGACCGTACTGCCCAAGTGGACGATGTGCGCCGTCAACGGCCGCAAGGAGCTGGCCCTGGCCCTGGAGCACTCCAAGGCTGCCGGCAACGTGGACGCGGACGAGGCCGAGGAGATCCTCGCCGGGGCGACCCGCACCTGCTGGGAGACACCGCCCGACTGGGCGGGCAAGCCGGAGCTGCTGACCGCCCGGGCGAAGAAGCACGCGGTCAACATGAACGTCCCCGAGGTGCTCGCCCTGCGGTTCAGCGACGTCGTCGAACCGTCGGGCTCGCGGCAGGTCCCGCAGTGAGCACGGCCGGTGAGGCACAGCGAGTTCCTGTGCAGAGCGCGGGCCGTGACATCCGGCCCGCAGGGGAGGCACACATGTCCGGGAAGAACATCGTGATCACGGGTGCCGGCAGCGGCATCGGGGCCGAGACGGCGCGGCGGCTGGCCCCGGGGAACCGGCTGATCCTGCACTACCACTCGGCGAAGGAGGGCGCGCTGGCCCTGCGGGAGGAACTGGCGCCGGTCTGCGCCGGCGTCGACGTGGTCGGGGCCGACCTGACCACGGACACGGGCTGCGAGGCGCTGTCCGAAGAGGTCGGCAGGCGCATGGACGCGCTCGACGTGCTGGTCAACAACGCGGGCGGCATGATCGAGCGCCAGTCCGTCGGAGACCTGACGTGGGATCACCTGGCCGCGACGTTCGCGCTGAACACCTTCTCCGCGATGCGGCTGACCAGCCTGTGCACCGGTCTCCTGCGCCGGGGCGGCAACGACCCCTGCGTCGTGAACGTGACCTCGATCGCGATGCGCCACGGCGCGCCGACCGCGACGGCGTACGGCGCGTCCAAGGCCGCCATGGACTCCTTCACGCGCGGCGCGGCCAACGAACTCGCGCCGGACATCCGGGTCAACGCGGTGGCCCCCGGCATCATCGACACCCGCTTCCACGAGCGCGTGACGTCCGAGGACAAGATGCGGCAGTTCATCGAGAACACCCCGCTGAAACGCGCCGGAAGGGTGGCGGACGTCGCCCGCACCATCGAATACCTGGTCGGCGCCACCTTCGTCACGGGGGAGACGGTCGACTGCAACGGCGGCCTCGCCATGCGGTAGGCGTCATGGCCGCCCCCTGCCCCCTCACGGTTCCCTGGAAGGTCCTACCCCTATGAGTACACGTGTCCTTGTCACGGGCGGTGCCGGGTTCATCGGATCGCACCTGTGCGAGCGGCTGATCGACGATGGCCACGAGGTCATCTGCCTGGACAACCTCTTCACCGGACGCCGCAGCAACATGGCGAAGCTGCTCGGCAATCCCCGCTTCGAGTTCGAACGGCACGACGTGGCCGAGCCCTTCCACGCCGAGGTCGACCAGATCTACCACTTAGCCTGCCCGGCCTCCCCGGTCCACTACCAGCGCAACCCGGTGCGCACCGTCCGCACCTGTGTGCAGGGCACCCTGAACGCCCTCGAACTGGCCCGTGAGACCGGCGCCCGGCTCTTCATCGCCTCCACCTCCGAGGTGTACGGCGATCCGGAGGTCCACCCGCAGCAGGAGGACTACTGGGGGCACGTCAACCCCATCGGGATCAGGGCCTGTTACGACGAGGGCAAGCGCTGCGCGGAGGCGCTCGCGGTGAGCTTCGCGCGGCAGTACGCAGTGGAGGTCCGACTCGGGCGGATCTTCAACACCTACGGTCCGCGGATGCACGAGAACGACGGCCGGGTGGTGTCGAACTTCGCGGTGCAGGCACTGCGCGAGGAACCGTTGACCATCTACGGCGACGGCAGCCAGACCCGGTCCTTCTGCTACGTCGACGACCTCGTCGAGGCGGTCGTGCGCCTGATGGCTGCCGAGACCGACGCCCGGCCCGTGAACCTGGGCAACCCGCGGGAGACGACCGTCGAGCAGATCGCCCGTCAGATCAAACGGCTCGCCGGCTCGACGTCCGAGCTGGTCTTCCGGCCGCTGCCCGAGGACGACCCCACCCGCCGCCGGCCCGACATCTCCCGGGCCGACACGTTGCTGGGCTGGGAGCCGAAGGTCGACCTGGAGGACGGGCTGCGCCGGACGATCGCCGACTTCTCCGCCAGGACGACGGTGACGGGCGGCCGGCGGGCCGAGTCCGCCCGGGTGCGGCAGGGGGCCGGCCGATGAGAGAGGGGCCTTTCCAGGCCGCGAACCGTCTGCGCGGCCTGGCCCAGTCCGACATACGGCGCATGAGCCGGGAGAGCGACCGGCTCGGGGCCATCAACCTCGGACAGGGGATCTGCGACCTGCCGACCCCCACGGTCGTGGCCGAGGCGGCCAAGGCGGCGATAGACGCCGACCAGAGCATCTACACCTACCCCGAGGGACACCTCGCGCTGCGCCGGGCGATCGCCGAGAAGGCGGCCCGGTACAACGGCCTGACGGTCGCACCCGAGGGGGAGGTCGTGGTGACCGTCGGCGCCACCGGCGCGTACACCGCGGCGGTCAACGCGCTGCTCGACCCGGGCGACGGCATCCTGATCATGGAGCCGTACTACGGCTACCACGTCAACGCCGCGATCGTCGCCGGCCTCGAACCGCACTTCCTCACCCTCGCTGCACCGGAGTTCACCCTCACCGAGGAGGCGCTGCGGGCGGCGGTGCGGCCCACCACCCGGGCCATCGTGGTGTGCACACCGTCGAACCCCAGCGGCAAGATGTTCAGCCGGACCGAGCTGGAGGCCATCGCGCGCGTCGCACACGACCGGGACCTGCTCGTCATCAGCGACGAGATCTACGAATACATCCGCTACGACGACTGCCCGCACCTCTCGCCTGCCACGGTGGGCGGCCTGTGGCCCCGCTCGGTCACCATCACGGGCCTGTCGAAGACGTTCAGCATCACCGGCTGGCGCCTCGGGTACGCCCTCGCGCCCGAGCCGCTGGCCAGGGCGATCGCCCTCGTCAACGACCTCTACTACGTCTGCGCGCCCAACCCGCTCCAGCACGGCGTCCTCGCCGGCTTCGCCCTGCCGCCCTCCCACTTCGACGAGATGCGGTCGGACTACCAGCGCAAACGCGACCGGCTGTGCGACGCGCTGGCCGCCGCCGGCATGGCGCCCATCGTCCCGAAGGGCGCGTACTACGTCCTGGCCGATGTCTCGCAGTGGGGCTTCGCCACCTCCCGGGGCGCGGCGATGGCGCTGCTGGAGCAGGGTGGTGTGGCCTCGGTCCCGGGCAGCGCCTTCTACCAGGGGACGACCGGCGAGAACCTGCTGCGGTTCTGCTTCGCCAAGGAGGACGCGGTCGTGGAGGAGGCAGGCCGGCGGATACGGCGCTTCCGGCCCCGCGGCGACCTGATGGAGGGCGGCCTCGTGGACGCGGACAGAAGCGGGCTGGGGACCCGGTGAACGACTCACGCCGCGGAGGCCTGTTCGGGGTCGCCGCCTACGTGCTGTGGGGACTGTTCCCGCTGTACTTCCGGCTCCTGGAAAGCTCCAGCACCCTGGAGATCCTGCTGCAGCGGCTCCTGTGGACGCTCCCGGTCTGCCTGCTGGTGGTCGCGGCCACCGGAGCCGCGGACCGGCTGCGCGCGCTGCTGCGCCGGGGGCGGCGCGTGGCCGCGCTCGCGGGGGCGGCGGCCGTACTCGCGGTGAACTCGGGCTGCTACGTGTACGCCGTCAACACCGACCGCGTCATCGAGGCGTCGCTGGGCTACTTCATCAACCCCCTGGTCACCGTGGCGCTGGCCGTGCTGGTACGGCGCGAGCGGCTGCGTCCGCTCCAATGGGCGGCGGTGTCCACGGGCGCCCTGTCCGTGCTCGTCGTCACCGTCGACTACGGCAGGCCACCCTGGATCGCGCTGATCCTCGCCACCTCGTTCGGCCTCTACGGACTGATCAAGAAGCAGGTCGGCGGAGACGTCGACGCGCTCGCCGGGCTCACCACCGAGGCCCTCACCCTCGCCCCCCTGGCCGCGGCCGGACTGGCCTTCCACACGGCCACCGGACACGGGACCTTCACCCAGGACGCCCCCTGGCACGCCGTGCTCCTCGCCGCGGGTGGCGTGACGGTCGTCGCCCCGCTCCTGCTGTTCGCGGCGGCCGCCCGGCGGCTGCCGCTGGCCACGATCGGGCTGCTCCAGTACCTGACGCCGGTGCTGCAACTGCTCATCGGCGTCGCGCTGTTCCACGAGGAGATGCCGGCCTCGCGGTGGAGCGGCTTCGTCCTGATCTGGATCGCGCTGGCCCTCCTGAGCACCGACGCGCTGCGCGAACAGGACCGGCAGAGCGCGCGACGCAGGAAGAACGCGCCTGCCGTGCGGCCCGTCCGGGCGGAACTGCGCACCCCTGACGAGTGAATGACGAACCGGCGAACCGACGACACATGGAGTCCTCCGTGCAGAGCAAGACCAACCCCGCCACTGCCGCGCCCCCCTCACCCCCTGCGGCATCCCCTGACCACCGCCTCTCCGTCATCGGCACCGGATACCTGGGAGCCACCCACGCGGTCTGCATGGCCGCGCTCGGATTCGAGACGCTGGGCCTGGACACGGACGCCGAGAAAATCGCGGCCCTCTCGGCCGGCCGGCTCCCGTTCCACGAACCCGGACTCGAAGACCTCCTGCGCGGCCAACTCGCCACGGGACGGCTGCGGTTCACCACGTCCTACGAGGAGGCCGCGGCCTTCGCCGACGTCCACTTCCTGTGCGTCGGCACCCCGCAGCGCGCCGACGGGCCGGCCGCCGACCTGCGGTACGTGGACGGAGCGGTCGAGGCGCTCGGCCCGCACCTGACACGCCCCTGCCTGCTGGTGGGAAAGTCCACCGTCCCGGTCGGCACGGCCGCGCGCCTGGGGGCGCGGCTCGCACGGCTGGCACCGGCGGGACGGGACGCGGAAGTGGCGTGGAACCCGGAGTTCCTGCGCGAGGGGTTCGCGGTGCAGGACACCCTGCGGCCCGACCGGCTGGTCTTCGGTGTCGCGTCGGACCGGGCGGAGCGGCTGCTGCGCGAGGTCTACGCACCTCTGCTCGAACCGGTGAAGGGGAGCGAGCCGGTGCCGTTGGTGGTCGCCGACCTGGCGACCGCGGAGCTGGTGAAGGTCGCGGCGAACTCCTTCCTGGCCATGAAGATCTCCTTCATCAACGCCATGGCCGAGGTCTGCGAGGCGGCGGGGGCCGACGTGCTGCCACTGGCGCAGGCACTCTCCCACGACCCCAGGATCGGCGGCCGCTTCCTGCGCCCGGGGGTCGGCTTCGGCGGCGGCTGCCTGCCCAAGGACATCCGCGCCTTCACGGTCAGGGCCGAGGAGCTCGGCGTCGGCCGGGCCGTGGAGTTCCTGCACCAGGCCGACGAGGTCAACCTGCGACGGCGTACCGCGGTGGTCGACCTGGCGAGGGAGCTGAGCGGCGGCGAGCTGTGCGGACGGCGGATCACGGTCCTGGGGGCGGCCTTCAAGCCCGGCTCCGACGACATCCGGGACTCACCGGCGCTCGCGGTGGCCGACCTGATCGAGCGGGAGGGCGCCGAGGTGGTCGTCTACGACCCCATGGCGATGGACAACGCGCGCAAGGTCTTCCCGTCGCTGTCCTTCGCCGACTCCGTCACCAAGGCCGCAGTCGGCAGCGACGTCCTGCTCCACCTCACCGAATGGCCGGAGTTCGAGCACATCGACCCCCACACCCTGGGCACCACGGTGGCCGGGCGACACATCATCGACGGCCGAAACACCCTGAACGCGTCCCGCTGGCGCGCGGCCGGCTGGGAGTACCGGGCGCTCGGGCGGCCATGAGCGCGGGGGCGGGGTTCAGCGACTCGCTCCCGCACTGACCCGGGTGAAGGGTCGTACTTGGTGATTCGGTGGGCGAACGACGGCGGCATGCTGCTCCTGGTTCGACTACACGTTGCCCTTCTTGCGTCAGTATCTGTCGTTCGCTGCATGCGGCCAAGTGGCGGCAGTACCTTGCCTGAACCTTGTTCGGGTAAGGGGGGCGAGCATGGATCCGGTGGTGTTGGCCGCAGGCACGGCCCTGGTGGGGGCCATGGCGAGCGACGCGTGGGAGGCGGCGCGGGGCGCACTGGTCGGCCTCTGGCGCAAGGGGAAACCCGAGGAGGCCGAGGCGCTCGGAAGCGAGCTGCAACGGGCGCGGACCGTGGCGCTGGAGTCCCGGCGCACCATCGACACCGACGCCGAACAAGCCCTCATCGGTTTCTGGCGGATGCGGCTCGACCACCTCCTGTGCGAGCGCCCGGACCTGGCGCACGATCTGCGCGTCGTCCTGGAGGACGACCTTGTCCCGGCCCTCGGCGCGGGCGAGCGTGACCGGGCGACCACGCTGCTGGGCCGGGCCGAGGCCCACGACCACGCCCGTATCTACCAGGCAGGCAGGGACCAGCACATCCACGGGGGATGACGTCCGATGACAGAGGAACGGGACCAGGGTGAACCGCCGGCCGGCGAAACCGGCGCGGGACCCGCACACTTCCACGCGCAGGCGGCGGGCCAGGGGCGCGTCTACCAGGCGGGGCGCGACCAGCACGTCCACTACGGGCAGGGGACCCGCACCCGGACGTACAGCGAGGGCAGTGAGGACGCCAAGTGCCCGTATCCGGGGCTGGCGTCCTTCGGGCGCGATCAGGCGCGCTGGTTCCGCGGCCGAGAGGCGCTGACGAGCGACCTCGTCGACACGCTCGATCGCAGGCTCCGTACCGGCGGCGTGCAGATCGTGATCGGTCCGTCAGGGGCGGGCAAGTCGTCCCTGCTGCGTGCCGGGCTCCTCGCCCGGCTGGCGCAAGGGGCCCTGCCGGGTTCGGCCCCGTGGCGGCAGATCCTGCTCACCCCGACGGCCACTCCGGCGGACACCCTCGACGCGGCGCTTGGCCCGGACGGCAACGGCGACGCACGGACCGTCGTCGTCGTGGACCAGTTCGAGGAGCTGTTCACGCTGTGCCCCGACGCGGCGGAGCGGCAGGTCTTCATCGACCGGCTCACCCGGCTCGCCGCCGCAGCGGACGGGCCGCCTTCCGCACTGGTGGTGGTCGGGGTGCGCGCCGACTTCTACGCCGCCTGCCTGGAGTACCCGCAGCTCGCCGAGTCCGTCGACGACGCGCTGGTCGTCACGGCGATGACGGCCGAGCAGCTCCGCGAGGCGATCGTCTACCCGGCGCAGGACGTCGACCTGGAGATCGAGCCCGGCCTGGTCGAGATCCTCCTTCGCGACCTCGGGGCGGAGGGCGGCGGCCGGGCCGGCTACCTGGCGGGGCGGTTACCGTACCTGGCCTACGCCCTGCGGCGCAGCTGGCAGGTGCGGCACGGCTCGACCCTCACCGTCGAGGGCTACGAGAGCACCGGCGGCATCGAGTCGGCGATCGCCGACACGGCCGAGCGGATCTACCAGGGGCTCGACGAGCGCGGCCGGACCATCGCACGGGCCCTGTTCCTGCGGCTGGTCAGGGTGGGCGACAACACCCCGGACAGCTCTCGGCGGCTGGCCCTCGACGACCTTGTCGGCACCGGCCTCCCACAGCGGGCGGCGGACTCGGTGATCGACGCCTTCACCGGGGAGCGTCTGCTCGCCCGGGAGCAGGACGAGCACAGGGACGACGTCGAGATCACCCACGAGGCGCTCATCCGGGGCTGGCCGACCCTGCAGATGTGGGTCGAGACGGACCGCGCCGAACTCCTCGTCCATCAGCGCCTCGCCGAGGACGCCGCCACCTGGCGCGCCAGCGGCGAGGACACCGCCTACCTGTACGTCGACAGCCGGCTCGCCGCAGCCGCCGAACTGGAACGGGGCCCGAAGGGCGCGGAACTGACGTCCACCGAGCACAGCTTCGTCACCGCGGCCGTCCACCGAGCCCGGCGCCGCACCCGCGTGACCCGCGGAGTCATCGCCACGCTGACGACGCTGTTCCTGCTCGCCGCCGCCGCAGGTGTCGTCGCCGTCCTGCAGAACCAGCAGGTGACCCGCCAGCGCGACACCGCCATCTCCCGGCAGGCCGCCGACGCCTCGGAGAAGGTCGCCGACTCCTCACTCGCCGCTCAACTCGGTCTCGCGGCCTACCGGATCGCCCCGACACCCGAGGCACGCGGGGCGCTGCTGTCGGCGCTGTCCCGACCGGTGGGCGCCCGCATGATCGGACACACCGGGCCCGTCGAGCTGGTCGCCTTCCGACGCGACGGTCGCGTGCTCGCGAGCGCCGCCAGTGACTCCACGGCCCGGCTGTGGGACGTCACCGACGCGGCCCGCCCGAAGAAGCTCGGCGTCCTGAAGGGACACCGGGGCAGTGTGATCGGAGTGGCCTTCAGTCCGGACGGCCGCACCGTGGCGACGGCGTCGAACGACGCGACAGCCCGCCTGTGGGACGTCTCGCAGCCCTCCGCACCACGGACCGTGGCCGTGCTGAGGAAACACCGTGAGCGGGTGCGCTCCGTGGCGTTCGCGCCCGGCGGCACTCTCCTCGCCACGGCGTCGGACGACGGGACGGCCGACATCTGGAACCTCTCCGACCGCGCCCGGCCGCGTTTCCTCGCCGAGGTCACCGCCGACGCTGGCTTCCCCGCCGTGAGGTTCAGTCCGGACAGCCGGACGATGGCCGTCTCCTCGCGCGACGACCGCGCCGAACTGTGGGACGTGCGCACACCGGAACACCCGAGGAGGAAGGCTGTCCTGGCCGGGCACACGGGCTCTGTCACGAGCGTCGCCTTCTCCCCGGACGGACGGATCGTCGCCACCGCGTCGGCGGACACGACCGTCAGGTTGTGGGACACCACCGGTGGGCACACACGCCGCCTGGGGAGCGTACGGGGGCACACGGCCCTCGTCTACGACGCGGCGTTCAGCCCCGACAACCGGACACTGGCCACGGCAGCGGCCGACCAGACGGCAAGACTCTGGAACATCACCGACCCCCGGTCGCCGCGCCCCCTGTCGGACCTGACAGGGTTCACCAACACCGTCACGGGCGTTGCCTTCCGGCCCGACGGACAGGTACTCGCCACCTCGTCCGCCGACGGCACCGTCAGGGCATGGGACGTCTCCTCACCGGCACACGTCGCCCACCGGGCACTGCTCACGACCTCCGCACGCTATGTCAGCCGTGTCGCCTACTCACCCGACGGTCAACTGCTGGCCTCCACCGGGGACGACGGCACCGCCATGCTGTGGGACGCCTCCGATCCCGCCCGGGCCCGGTCGCTCGCCACGTTGAAGGGACATCGCGAGGAGGTCAGCGCCATCGCGTTCGCGCCGAACGGGCGACGCCTCATGACCTCCTCCTCGGACTTCACCGCAGTGCTGTGGGACATCGCCGATCCGGCACACCCCGTCGTTCTCTCCCGACTGCGCGGCCACGCCAACGCCGTCCAGTCGGTGACGTTCGGCCCGGACGGCTCGCTGGCAGCCACCACCGGACGCGACGGACGGACGATCCTGTGGGACCTGTCGCGGCCACGCCACCCGCGCGAGGCGTCACGCCTGGGACCGCCCGACAACTGGATCAACATCACGGCCTTCACACCGGACGGCCGGACCATCGTCGTCGGCTCGGGCACCGGAGCGGTCAGCGTCTGGGACATCGCCGACGCGACGAAGCCACGACGTCTGGCAGTGCTCCGCGCACACGACAACGCCCTGACGGACGCGAAGTTCGACCCCTCGGGAAAGCTGCTCGCGACCTCCTCGAACGACGGCACCACGCGTCTGTGGAACCTCGCCCGGCCCACCCGGCCGGATCCTGTCGCGACGCTGCGCGGGCACAGCAACACCGTCCACGGTGTCGACTTCAGCCCCGACGGGGCCATGCTCGCGACCGCCTCCCTCGACTCCTCGGTACGGCTGTGGAACATCGGAGAACCGTCCGATCCCACACTCCGAGCGGTCATCAGCACAGGCACCGCTTACGCGTACGACGTCAGGTTCAGCCCGGAAGGCGACACCCTCGCCATCGCCGACGGATACGGCCACGTCATCCTGTCCGCCGTGGACATCGCGAAGGCGCAGAACTACGTCTGCACGCGAGCGGGCATGCCGATCACCCGGGCGGAATGGGCCCAGTACGTCCCCGACCTCCCGTACGCGCCACCCTGCGGCACCTGACAGTCACTGCACCAGGTGATGTGGCCCCTCGCCTGAATTCGGCCCCCAGAAGTGCCGTTCGTGTCCAAGTCGGCCTGTCGCGGGCGGCCGGGCTTCTACGCTGGTTGTCTGTGGTCAGGCGGCGTGGGGCAGGTGGAATCCGTGGTGCGGTCTTTGCTGGCGCCGGCCGTCGAGGCGTCGGTCGTCTCGCAATCCGAGCAGGCGGTCGTCCAGGTCGCGGGGCAGCTGGATCATCGCGGTGCCATGGCGTTGATGAAGTGGCTCTCGGACCTGACGGACGAGCACCGTACGTTCGTGCTCGATTTCAGCCGCGTCACGTTCCTGGGGTTCGCCGGAGTCGCGCTGGTGGAGGCTGTGGCGGAGCAGGTCCGAGCGGCCGGTGGAGAGCTGGAGGTGCGGGGAGCCGACGACCCCAGACTCCGGGCACTTCATCTGAGCGGCGGACTGCGGACGTTGCGCATCGGCGACGGAACGAGAAACGGTGCGTGGCCCGCTCGTACCGGCGGAGAGCGCAACGCGGTGGTGCTGGGTGAGGCGCTGGCCGCGGCACTGCGGGTGACGGGGGCGCCGATGGGCAACGTCCAATTCCTCGATCCCGTGTCGGACACGCTGCGGATCACGGCGCAGCGCGGGTTCCATCACCCGTTCCTGCGCTTCTTCCGCAGTGTGCAGGTCGCGGGGCACGGGAGTGCGTGCGGCGCGGCGGCCCGGGAGCATCGGCCCGTGTTCGTGGAGGACGTCCGTGACTCGCCGCTGTTCGTGGGCACTTCGGCCGGGGACGTGCTCCATGACGCGGGGGTGCGGGCGGTGGCGTCGCTGCCGGTCACGACTCCGCGGGGTGAGTTGGCGGGGATGCTCTCGGTGCACCGCGCCGACCCCACCGTGTGGGGGACCGAGACCCGCCGAGAACTGGAGTACGTGATCCAGGCGGCCGACCGACTGGCCGTGTAGCGGCACCCGTCGGCACGGGCCTGCGGTTCGCCCGGTCAGCGCGCGTCACGGGCCTGCGGTTCCCTGGTCAGCGCGCGTCCGGGCGGGATGCGGCGTGGTGGTCGGCCGAGGCGAGGGCCGCGCGCAGGCAATGGACCGGCAGGACCGGTGCGTTGACCGCCCATTCCTTGGCCTCGACGGCGGGCTGGAGACTGGCGGACCACACGGTCACCAGCAGCCGCGCCGCCGTTCTTCGCTGTCCGGCGGCGACAGTGGGGCCCGCCCGCCCGACGGCGTTCTCGGCCAGTTGCCGAAGGACGGGATCCGCAGGGCACCCGCCATCCGCAGGGCACCCGCCGACGACGTCGTACAGCAGGACGGCGTACAACATCATGAAGAGCTGCGCGTCCTCGGCATCGAGCTGCATCGTGTCCTGTGCGTAGCGCACGAGTTCGGACAGCCGTGCCAGCAGCACGGGCAGCGCCTGACCGGCACCCTGCCGGCTGGGGGAACGATGCATGGCACCCTCGCCCGCCAGGTCCGGACGGGCACGCCTTCCCGGGCCCGTGCCGCGAGAGAGCCCTCACGACATGCCCACACGAATTGTTCCCCCGTCGCCTGCCCGATTCGCGGACAAACGACCATCCGCCTGTTGCGTGGCCGACCCAACCGGCACCGGCCGCCGGAGCGGCCCCTCGGCCTGACACACCGCCAGGGGCGCGCTGACCTGCGCGGACACCACCATCAGGCGGGCCGGACCACCTGCTGGGAGGGGAGCGTGGCCAACCCTTCATACGCCGGAATCATCCGTACGGGTGACGCCGGTGTGGACACACGGCTCAACAGTCGCGCGATCACGTCGATTCGCGTACCACCAGTTCGTTCGGCATGATCACCGGATCTGTGGGGCCGCCGTCTATCAGGTTGAGGAGCAGGTGGACGGCCGCGGTCGCCTGGTCCGCCATCGGACTGCGGACCGAGGTGAGCGCGGGGCTCGTGTAGGACGCGGCCTCGATGTCGTCGAAGCCGATCACCGCCACGTCCTCGGGAACGCGTCGGCCCGCCTTCTGGAGGGTGCGCAGGGCGCCGATCGCCATCAGGTCGTTGGACGCGAACACCGCGTCGAGGTCCGGATCGTCCTCCAGGAGCTGGCGCATGGCTTCGGCGCCGGAGACTCTCGTGAAGTCGCCCAGTGCCACGATCGAGCGACGGCCGGTGTCCTGCAGCGTCTGCCGGTAGCCGGCCAGGCGCTCGCGTGCCTCGAAGAGTTCGAGCGGCCCGGTGATGGTCGCGATCCGGCGCCGGCCGCGCTCCAGCAGATGACGTACGGCCAGTTCCGCTCCGCCGGCGTTGTCCAGTGCCACGTACGGCACGTCCTGCGCCGAGGTGCGGTTGAACGAGACGACGGGCAGACCCTGCCGGGCGAGCGCGGCCGGCAGGGAATCCGTACCGTGCAGGGCGACCAGGAGCACGCCGTCCACGTGTCCGCCGGCGATGTACTGCACCACCCGCGTCCGGCTCTGGTCGGATTCAGCGAGCATGAGCACGAGCCGTTTGCCCGCCTTCTCCAGCTCTCTGCTGACGGCCCGGACCACGGCGGAGAAGAGGGGGTCGTCCGAGACGACTCCCTGGGGCGGGTCGGAGACGACCACGGCGAGGGTGTCGGTGCGGCGGGTGACGAGGTTGCGGGCCGCGCCGTTGGGCACGTAACCCAGTTCGTGCACCGCGCGCATGACGACGTCCCGGATCTCCGGGGCGACCGTCGTCTCGCCGTTGATGACCCGGGAGACGCTCGATTTGGACACGCCCGCCCGGGCGGCGACCACTTCCAGAGTGGGGCGTTTCATACCTGTCCGTCCCCTGTGCCGCCGCCCGGGTTCGTGCGCGGGGCGGGTTTTCTCATCAGGGCGACCTCCGGTTCGGCGTCATGACGTTGCGAGCAGCGTATCCGCAGGCCGGAGCGTCATGAGCATGCCCAAGGACCGCTCACCTTCCGTGCCGCGTTCGGTCCGACAGTGTCGCGAGAACGTCGTCAGGGACCGCTCCCTGGAGAATTCATACGCGTTACGCCGCTGTTTTTCCAAGGTGAAACAGCTCTTGACAGCTTTCTCGCGCCCCTCCATCCTCCCCTTCAGGGAGCGCTCCCTCACCTCGCCCCCACTTGAGGAGTCGCCCATGCACGCGCTGTTGCGCCGCTTCGCCTTATTTCTGACACTCGCGACCTCACTGCTCACTTTCATCGCTCTCCCCGCACCTTCCGCACAGGCCGCGGAGGTCCTGCTCTCGCAGGGAAAGACCGCCACCGCCTCAAGCACCGAAGGGGACTTCAACGCCCGGAACGCCGTCGACGGAGACCCCGGGACCCGGTGGTCCAGCGCCTTCGCCGATCCGCAGTGGATCCAGATCGACCTCGGCGCGAGTGCCCGGATCAGCCGGGTCGTCCTCAACTGGGAGGCCGCGTACGGCACGGCGTTCAGGATCGAGGTGTCGGGCGACGCGCAGAGCTGGACCACCGTCCACCAGACGGCCTCGGGCACCGGCGGCACCCAGAACCTGACGGTCACCGGCACCGGCCGCTATGTGCGCATGTACGGCACGCAACGGGCCACCGCCTACGGCTACTCGCTGTGGGAGTTCCAGGTGTACGGCACCGCCGGCGGTACCGGCGGCGACCCGGGCAGGCTGCTCTCCTACGGCAGGCCGGGTGCCGCCTCCTCCTCCCAGAGCGACGTGAACTGCTGGGAGTGCACACCGGCCAGGGCGTTCGACCGTGATCCCGCCTCCCGCTGGGCCACCAGCTCCACCACCGGCTGGACCGACCCGGGCTGGATCTCCATCGACCTCGGCGCCACGGCGCAGATCGACAAGGTCGTCCTGCAATGGGATCCCGCCTACGCCAAGTCCTTCCAGATCCAGGTCTCACCGAACGGCACCGACTGGACGCCCATCTACTCGACGACCTCCGGCACGGGCTTCAAACAGACACTGACCGTCTCCGGCTCCGGCCGCCATGTGCGCATGTACGGCACCGAACGCGCCACCCCGTACGGCTACTCGCTGTGGGAGTTCCAGGTGTACGGCACCGGCGGCGCCCCGATCACGCCTCCGCCCCTGCCGAGCGACCCCGCGAACCCGCCGCGGCTGGTGTGGAGCGACGAGTTCGACGGCGCCGCGGGCGGCAAACCTGACGCCTCGAAGTGGCGGGCCGACCCGGGCACCGGACCGAACAACGAGCTGGAGTACTACACCGACCACCGCAACGCCTCGCTGGACGGGTCGGGACACCTGGTGATGGAGGCCCGCAAGGAGGTCACCGCCGGATCGTCGTGCCCGCGTGACCCGTTGAGCGGCAGCACCACCTGCCAGTACACCTCGGCGCGGATGAACACCGGCGCGACGTTCCAGTTCACGTACGGGCGCGTCGAAGCACGTATCAAGGTGCCCAAGGGCAACGGCCTGTGGCCCGCGTTCTGGATGATGGGCGCCGACTTCCTGACGGGCCGGCCGTGGCCGTACAACGGCGAGGTCGACATCGTCGAGGTCCTCGGCAAGGACGTGAAGACCGCGTACTCGACCGTCCACGCGCCCGCCTACAACGGCGGAGGCGGCATCGGTTCGCCGTACACCCTGCCCGGAAACGCCGACTTCTCCGACGACTTCCACACCTGGGCCGCCGACTGGAACAGCAAGGGCATCACGTACAGCCTGGACGGCCGGACCGTCTTCTCCCTCGACAAGGACCAGGTGGAGCAGACCCGCGGCCCGTGGATCTTCGATCACCCCCACTACATGATCCTCAACCTCGCGGTCGGCGGTGACTGGCCGGGCCCGACGGACGCGAGCACTCCGTTCCCGTCCAAGATGCTCGTCGACTTCGTACGGGTCTATCAGTAGCCCTCGGTTCCCACGCCCGGGCCCGAGCCGACGGCCGGGCCCGGGCCACCCCGGCGCGCTCGTGCCGACAGCTCCTTCGCCCAGCACCAGCACCCCCCGATGTCCGTCCTGATGTTCGTCTCGATGTTCGTGAGGAAGTGAGATGCGCAGATATCGCGTCCCTCTGTACACGCTCTTGGTGAATGCCCTGGTGGTCGTCCTGGCCGCCGCCCTGAGTCTGACCGTCTCGACCCAGCGGGCCCGGGCCGCGACGGTCACCGTCCAGGCCGAGTCCTACGCGGCCCAGTCGGGCGTCGCCCTGGAGGCGACCGCGGACATGGGAGGCGGGCAGAACGCCGCGTTCCTCGCCGACGGTGACTGGATGCGGTTCGACAACGTCGACCTCGGTACGGCCGGCCGGCTGACGGTGTCGGCCCGGATCGCCTCCGCCGTCGGCTCGGGCACGGTCGAGCTGCGTACCGGCACCCTCACCGGACCGCTGCTCGCGGTCATCCCGGTTGCCCCGACCGGCGGTTGGCAGACCTGGGCGACCCGGGAGACCGAGGTCTCCAGCCACCCCACCGGTGCGCAGACGGTGTTCGCCGTGGTGCACGGCCCGGGGGCCGGTGACTTCGTGAACATCAACTGGTTCTCCTTCGTCGGCGAGGGCGGCGGCGCGGCGCCCGGCTGGGTCCCCGTCGACCAGACCAAGTGGAACGCCCAGCTCAGCCAGTTCCGCGCAATGACGCCGGCCGCGGTGCCCGGCGGTGTGGTCCGCGTTCCGGAGTTCAACGCCACCTGCACCTACAGCCACTCCAAGCCGGACGACCCGATCGTCCTGCCGGGCCTTCCCGGCGGGTCCCACATGCACAGCTTCTTCGGCAACAAGAGCACCGACGCGTTCACCACGACCCAGTCGCTGCTGGCCAACAGGCCGACCAGCTGCACACCTGCCGACGACCTCTCGGCGTACTGGATCCCCAGCCTCTACGAGGGCGACCGGGCCGTCGAAGCCGAGGGCATGATCGTCTATTACGGTTCCCGGCTCACCGACCCTTCGGCGACCGTGCCCTTCCCCGAGGGATTCCGCATGATCGCAGGAGACGCCAAGGCGCAGACGCCGACACCTGCGGGATCGACCGGTCAGTACTGGTGCTCCGGCGAGGGCGGTGAGACCGGCCGCAGCGCCGACGGCAACTGGCCGGTCTGCGCCCCGAAGGCCCACCTCACCCACCAGCTCGTCTTCCCCGACTGCTGGGACGGCAAGAACCTCGACAGCCCCGACCACAAGTCGCATGTGGCGTTCACCTACGACGGCAAGTGCAGCGGCGCCTACCCCGTCGCCGTCCCCAACCTCTCCTTCGTCGTCAGCTACCCGACCAGCGGCAGCGCCGCGGGTTTCCGGCTGGCCTCGGGCATGGCGTCGTCCATCCACGGCGACTTCTTCAACGCCTGGGACAACGCCGCTCTCGGACACCGTGTGAAGGACTGCATCACCCAGAAGGCCAAGTGCAACTCCGCCGGCACGTTCTGACCCTGTGGTCGGTGTGCGCCGCGGCTGTGGCGCTGCTGGTCGTCGGCTGCACCGCGCAGCCGACGGCCGGCGGTACGGCGCCGGAAGCCGCCGCGTCGCGGACATCGGCCTTCAACGCGACCGACACCGCCTGGATCCTGCTGATGATCCCCATGGCCGAGCGCGCCCGGCAGCTGACCGACCTGGCGCCCTCCCGCTCGGCGGACCCGGCCGTGGTCACGCTGGCGGCGAGGACCGGCTCGGCGCTGCGTACGGACCTGCGCCGGCTGCGTGCCGCACTGAAGCTGTCAGGTGTGCCCGACACGCGCCCCCACGAGGGGCACAACATGCCGGGCATGGTCAGCCTCGACACCCTCGGCAGGGCAGCCGCCGCGAAGGGCCTGCCGTTCGACCGGCTCCTCACCGGCGCGTTGCGCGCCCACTTCACCCAGTCCCGGGTGCTCTGTGCCGGCGAGCAGAACCAAGGGCGGGCCGACGAGGCGACGGGACTGGCCGCGGCCATCGCGAAGAGTACGTCGCACCAGCTGGCCGGGCTGGACCGGCTGCGAGCGGCCGGTGCGGCGACGCGGCGGTAGCGGGACCGCGGTGAGGCTGCCGACGCGGGGGCTTTGTGGCGCAAGTGGTTCGCTCGTTCGAGGAGGACGAACGTTTCCGCGCTTTTGAGCATGGCCCGGTCAGGTCATGATCTGCGCGGATTCTCGCGCCGGTGAGGGTCTTCGCCCGCTCAGGAGGTTGCCTTGACCCTCGTCATCATCGTCGCCGTGGTGGCCCTGCTCGCAGGGCTGGCGGCGAACCGCTACCTGCGCCCCCGCCTGATGAGTGACGACGACGCCGGCATGGCGGTCAAGGACCTCGTCGGCCCACTCCTGACCCTCACCGTCCTGCTGCTGGCCTTCGTGCTCGTCACCGCCTCCGGATCCCACGGCAAGGCGGAAGTCGCCGCCCGGGGCGAGGCACGCGCACTGGACCAGCTCAGTGAGATCGCCGAGTACACGCCGACGACGGAGCGGGCACGGATCCAGGCGGACACCGTCTGCTACGCACGCGCCGTACGTGTCCATGAATGGCCCGCCATGGCCGACGGCAAAGGGGCCGCCGAGCCCAGCGTGTGGTCGACCGACCTGCGCCGCTCCTTTCGTGACCTGGAAGGAAAACCGGTCTTCGGCATGCTGATCGGCGCCGACAACAAGCGCTCCGACGAACGCGAGGAACGTCTCACCCAGGCCACCGCCAGCATTCCCAGCGCCATCTTCTGGTTCCTGCTCGCCACTCTCACCCTCACGATCGTGACCCTCGCCGTCTGCCTGCCTCGCAGGAACAACCGCGGCCAGCTCATCGTCCTCACCGTCATCACTGCACTCCTGACGACGACGCTGTGCATCATCCGCGACGTCGACCGGCCCTTCGGCGGCATCATCGACGTGGAACCCACCGCCATCACAGAGATCGAACGACAGGCCACCCGCGATTTCCTCGCCAACCACGAGGCCGCCGACCTGCCCTGCGACGACAAGGGCGACCGCCGCACCGTCTGACGCTGCGCACGGGGGTGGGGTTGGGGTGCGCGTGAGTATGGAAGCAGTGCTTACTTGCTGTTGCGGTGAGTCTCGACGACCTGGACGCAGCGGCCACAGCGCCCCTCGTTCTCGTCTCCGCAGCCACCCCTTGGACCACACCACCAGGAGCAGTCAGTGTCGTACTCGCAAGTGCCCACCCCCGAGGAGAAAGTCGCCGACGCGAAGAAGCTGTTGTGCCTCCCGTCCATCGTCGTGATCTGCGGTTCCACCCGCTTCATGGGCGAGATGAACGAGGCCGATGTGCGGGAGACCAAAGCCGGAAGGATTGTCGTCAAGCCGGGCTGTGACATGAAGTCGCCGCACGAACTCCGGTCCGACCCTGTCGAGGCCGAGGCGCTGAAGGTTCGACTCGACGATCTGCACCGGGCGAAGATCCGGCTCGCCGATGAGGTGCTCGTAGTCGGCGACTACATCGGAGACAGCACCCGAGCCGAAATCGCCTATGCCCGGTCGCTGGGCAAGCCCGTGCGGTTCACACACCCTGAAGTCGACCCTTCCGGAACGGGGTCACGGGGTGACTCGGGTCCACTGATTTCGGGTACGCGAATGGGCTCGGCTTCTCCTAACTGTGGAATGCGCGGCGGACCGACGAATGCAATCGCGCCGCCAAATGACAATCCTGCTTGAGGCTCTCCCCGGCCGGCGTCTGCGGCCGGGGAGGCTCTCGGCTGGGTCAGCCCAGGGCGATGAAGTGGAAGGGGCGGTCGCCGACGACTCCGTCCGACTTGCCCGTGATGACCGTCACCTTCTCGGTCGTGGCGTCGGCGACGTGCGTGTTGTCGAGCAGGGCCCATTCCACGCCGTCGATGGTGGCCACGACCGACGGTTTCTCCAGGAAGTCGTTGTTGAAGGTGATGATGTACTTGCCGGTGCTGATCTTCGTCACCTTGAAGCCGTGGCCGGCGGTCCGGGTGCCGTTGGCCGCCACGGTCCCGCGGACGATCTGGAGATTTTCGTAGGCGTTGATGGTCATTCTTTGTTTTCCTCCCTATGGGGGGATTTCCCTTCCTGTATATTTCCGGGCAGAATGCGTCCATGCTCCGTTCGGGCGAAAGATATCCAAGTGAGTGAATAGTGAAATTACCCGATCAGATACCTGACAGGGTGTTTCTCCTCGCGTTTTCGACTCACGCGCCCACGGAGCATCAGGCGGCCCAGGAGTTCAGCACGTTGGCCAGGATTCCGGCTTCTCCCGGCCGGGCGAGCCGGAACCCTGGCCCCCACCTGTCAGGCGCTGCGTTTCGGTTTCGCCGCCGTTTTCTTGGCTGCCTTCTTCGCGGTGGTCTTCTTGGCGGCCGTCTTCTTCGCTGTCTTCTTCGCCGTGGTCTTCTTCTTCGGGCGCAGTTCGTGTACGTCGGCGTCGCCTTCGCCGCGGGAGGCCTTGGCCTCCTTCACGGAGGCTTCCAGGGCGGCCATCAGATCGACGACCTTCCCGGCCAGCGCCTCGGGTGCCGGTGCTTCGGGAGGTGCGTGGCCCTCACGTTTGGCCTTGATGACTTCTGCGAGGGCGTCGGTGTAGTGGTCCTCGAACTCGCTGCCCTCAAGGTCGTCACGGGTCATGTGGTCGATGAGGGCCCGTGCCCCTTCGATCTCGTCGTCCGACACGTCGACGCTGCCGGGTGCTAGCTCCTTCGGGGAGCGGATCTCGTCGGGCCAGCGCATGGCGTGCAGGACGATCGCCTCGTCCCGCACACGCAGCAGCCCGAGGCGTTCGCGGCCGCTCCAGGCGTATTTGGCGATGGCGACCTTGGCGCTGCGCTCCAGCGCCATCCGCAGCAGCTTGTACGGTTTGGCGGCGACCGGTCCGTCCGCCTGGAGGTAATAGCCGTCGCCGACCTGCAGAGGGTCGATCGAGGCGGCTGGCACGAACGCGGCGATCTCGATGGCCTTCGCGGTGGGCAGCGGGATCTCCCGCAGTTCCTCGTCGGATATCGCGATGAGGGTGTCCTTGCTGATCTCGTAGGCCTTGCCGATCTCGCTCTGGGGCACCTCGCGGTCCTCGATCTCGCAGATCTTGCGGACGCGCACGCGGCTCATGTCTTCGAGGTGGTACTGGTGGAAGCGGATCGCGTGGTTCTCGGTCGCGGACACCACGTGGATGGGCACGGTCACCAGACCGAACGAGATGGCACCTGACCAGACAGTTCGGGGCACGACGAACCTCCTGTACGGCCCCGAGAACCCTCAGCCTACGAGTGGCGCCCCGTCTCGGCGCGCGGACCGTGCCGTACGAAGGAGCAGGGGCACGGTCTCATATACGAACGAGTGCCGTGCCCGGCCACTGATGGCGGGGCACAGCACTCTTCTGCCGCCGAGCGGCCGGGCCGGAGGCCTGTCAGTCGACGGACCAGCAGGTGGCTTCGAAGTCCGCGACCTTGACGTCGTCGACCTTCACGTGGCCGCCGGACGCCCAGCAGCCTTCGACGTCCGACGGGTGAGCGGAGGCAGGGGTCACGGCCATGAAGCCGACCGCGAGCACGCCGACAGCAACGAGTGAGATACGCCGAAGCATGAGGATCTCCTTCTGATGGGGAACTTGATACGACTGTTCATCAGCCGCAGCCCGACCGCACGTCGAGTCGCGCGGGCGGGTGGCACCCCCTTGGCTGCCTGGCCGCACCCCTGTCTGCAGCCACCGTCCCCGGGACGGGCGAGATCGTGGACAGTACGCGCAAGGCGTGCGGGTGTTCCGCCTTCGAGGTGTGCGCACTTGTCCCGTAGGGCGGGGACGACCGCGCGCCGCCCTTGGAGTGGTAGACGGCACGTGCCTCCCGGGGGAAGGCAGTGCTCATCAGGCCACATGGGCGTTCAGCGCCAGGCCCAGCGACGCCGGATGGAGCCGGACGCCCGCCGCGCCGAGATACTCGGCGTCGCACGCCACAGCCTGACCACGTTCGTCATGCGCAAGCTGATCGACTGGCGGGTTCCGGTGAGCCGCACCGAGTCGGACGGCTTCCTGCACATGTGGCAGGTCACTCCGCACGTTCGTCCTGCTCTTCCTTGCCGGACGAGCGGCTGTTGTGGGTGCTGCGCGACATCCGCCGCGGCAGTCCTACGTTGCGTCCTCGCCTCCGGCGCCGGCCATGTCTCACGAGACAGAACCCTTCGGCACGACAGCGGTACGAGGGGCCGGCGCCGCTGACTGGCTGACCGGCCGTATTCCCTAGCCGTCCGTGGTGGGTGGTCCGTCGAGGACAGTGGGTTCGTACTCCAGCAGTTGGATCCGGCCGTCGAAGGTGTGGCTCTTGACGAGGTCGAGGCGGACGTCCGGGTACTCGTCGAAGATCCGTTCTTTGCCGGTGGCGCCGGTGATGACAGGGAAGACGACGACGCGGTACCGGTCCACGAGCCCGGCCGCGAGCAGCGACCGGCACAGGGTGAGGCTGCCGAGGGTGCGCAGGGGTTGTGCCGTGTTCTTCTTCAGATCCCGTACGGCCTCGACGGCGTCCCCCTTGACCAGCTCGGTGTTCGGCCAGGTCAGGGGTGCTTCGAGGGTCGACGAGAAGACGGTCTTGGGCATGTTCTTGAGCTGGGCGAAGCCGGGGTCGTCGGGCATCTGGGCGGCGAACCCCGACATCAGCCGGTACGTGGTGGCGCCCATCAGGGTGGCGTGCTCCTTCTCGCCGTCGCTGTCGAGCCAGGCGAGGTACTCGGGCCCTTCCATGCCCCAGAATCCCGGCCAGCCGGCCGCGGACGCGTATCCGTCGAGCGAGATGATGAAGTCGACCATGAGACTTGCCATGGACCTTCTCCTCCGTAGGTGGGCGTGCGTTCCAAGGATTGACCGCCGCCGCCCCGAAAACTCATCGCTGGGCCCGGGCCGACCGAAGGGAGGGGGCCCGGAAGCGGGGGAGGGGCCTGTGCTCGTGACGTCTC
>NZ_JBHWZP010000001.1:0-101657 GCF_042728395.1 Streptomyces sp. NPDC060205 | reverse complement strand
GGCCGGAGGGGAAACCCCTCCGGCCCTCGCTGTGTTGCTGTCCTCGGTCAGTACTTACCGGCCCCGGGGCTCAGTCCTCGCCCTCCAGGTCCCCTTCCGTCTCCAGGTACACCTGGCGCAGCGCCTCCAGCACCGCCGGGTCCGGCTTCTCCCACATCCCGCGCGACTCCGCTTCGAGCAGCCGCTCGGCGATGCCGTGCAGGGCCCAGGGGTTGGCCTGCTGCAGGAACTCGCGGTTGGCCGGATCCAGGACGTACGTCTCGGTGAGCTTGTCGTACATCCAGTCGGCGATCACGCCCGTGGTGGCGTCGTAACCGAAGAGGTAGTCGACGGTGGCGGCGAGTTCGAAGGCGCCCTTGTAGCCGTGGCGGCGCATCGCCTCGATCCACTTGGGGTTGACGACCCGGGCGCGGAAGACCCGGGAGGTCTCCTCGACGAGCGTGCGGGTGCGGACCGTCTCGGGGCGGGTCGAGTCGCCGATGTACGCCTCGGGGGCGGTGCCGCGCAGCGCCCGGACGGTGGCGACCATGCCGCCGTGGTACTGGAAGTAGTCGTCCGAGTCCGCGATGTCGTGCTCACGGGTGTCCGTGTTCTTGGCGGCGACGGCGATGCGCTTGTACGCGGTCTCCATCTCGTCGCGGGCCGGCCGGCCGTCGAGTTCGCGGCCGTAGGCGTAGCCGCCCCACACCGTGTAGACCTCGGCGAGGTCGGCGTCCGTGCGCCAGTCGCGCGAGTCGATGAGCTGCAGCAGCCCGGCGCCGTACGTACCGGGCCGGGAGCCGAAGATACGGGTGGTGGCGCGCCGTTCGTCGCCGTGCTCGGCCAGGTCGGCCTGGGTGTGGGCACGGACGAAATTGGCTTCGGCCGGTTCGTCGAGGGAGGCGGCCAGGCGTACCGCGTCGTCGAGCAGGCCGATCGTGTGCGGGAACGCGTCCCGGAAGAAGCCCGAGATGCGCAGGGTCACATCGATACGAGGGCGGCCCAACTCCTCGTACGGGACGGCCTCCAGGCCGGTGACCCGGCGTGAGGCGTCGTCCCAGACGGGGCGGACGCCGAGCAGGGCGAGGGCTTCGGCCACGTCGTCGCCGGCCGTGCGCATCGCGCTGGTGCCCCACAGGGAGAGGCCGACGGAGGTGGGCCAGTCGCCGTTGTCGGTGCGGTAGCGCTCCAGGAGGGAGTCGGCGAGGGCCTGTCCTGTCTCCCAGGCGAGCCGCGACGGGACGGCCTTGGGGTCGACGGAGTAGAAGTTCCGGCCGGTCGGCAGGACATTGACCAGACCGCGCAGGGGTGATCCGGAGGGTCCTGCCGGGACGAAGCCGCCGTTCAGGGCGTGCACGGTGTGGTCGAGTTCGGCGGTGGTCCCGGCGAGCCGCGGGACGACCTCGCGGGCGGCGAACTGAAGGATGGCGGCGACCTGTTCGCCCTGGTCGGTGGGGACGGCGGCCGGGTCCCAGCCGGCGTCGTCCATCGCCTGCACCAGCGCGCGGGCCTTGTCCTCCGCCTCGTCGGCGGTGGTGCGGGTCGCGGCCGACTCGTCCAGGCCGAGCGCCTCGCGCAGACCGAGCAGAGCGGCGCTGCCGCCCCAGATCTGGCGGGCGCGGAGGATCGCGAGGACGAGGTTGACGCGGTCGGCGCCCTGCGGCGGATTGCCGAGGACGTGCAGGCCGTCGCGGATCTGGGCGTCCTTGATCTCGCACAGCCAGCCGTCGACGTGCAGCAGGAAGTCGTCGAAGCCGTCGTCCTCGGGGCGGTCCTCAAGTCCCAGGTCGTGGTCGAGCTTCGCGGCCTGGATGAGGGTCCAGATCTGGGCGCGGATCGCGGGCAGCTTCGCCGGGTCCATGGCGGCGATCTGGGCGTGCTCGTCGAGCAGTTGCTCCAGCCGCGCGATGTCCCCGTAGGAGTCGGCGCGGGCCATCGGCGGGACCAGGTGGTCCACGAGCGTGGCGTGGACGCGGCGCTTGGCCTGGGTGCCCTCGCCCGGGTCGTTGACCAGGAACGGGTAGACGAGCGGCAGGTCACCGAGGGCGGCGTCCGGGCCGCAGGCGGCGGACAGGCCGGCGTTCTTGCCGGGCAGCCACTCCAGGTTGCCGTGCTTGCCGAGGTGGATCATCGCGTCCGCGCCGAACCCGCCGTCCGCGTGCGCGGCGGCGATCCAGCGGTAGGCGGCGAGGTAGTGGTGCGAGGGCGGCAGATCGGGGTCGTGGTAGATCGCGATCGGGTTCTCGCCGAAGCCGCGCGGCGGCTGGATGAGGACCAGCAGGTTCCCGCGGCGCAGCGCCGCGAGGACGATGTCGCCCTCCGGGTTGCTGCTGCGGTCGACGAACATCTCACCGGGCGCCGGGCCCCAGTGCTCCTCCACGGAGGTGCGCAGCGACTCGGGCAGGGTCGCGTACCAGCGCTTGTAGTCGGCCGCCGGGATACGGACCGGGTTGCGGGCCAGCTGCTCCTCGGTGAGCCAGTCCTGGTCGTGGCCGCCCGCCTCGATCAGCGCGCGGATCAGCTCGTCGCCCTCGCCCGAGACCAGACCGGGGATGTCCTGCTCGGGCCCGAAGTCGTAGCCCTCGCCGATGAGTCGGCGCAGGATCGCGACGGCGCTCGCGGGGGTGTCGAGGCCGACGGCGTTCCCGATCCGCGAGTGCTTGGTCGGGTACGCGGACAGCACCAGCGCGAGCCGCTTCTCGGCGGCCGGGATGTGCCTGAGGCGGGCGTGGCGTACGGCGATCCCGGCCACCCGGGCGGCCCGCTCGGGATCGGCGACGTACGCGGGGAGGCCGTCCTCGTCGATCTCCTTGAAGGAGAACGGCACGGTGATCAGGCGGCCGTCGAACTCCGGGACCGCGATCTGGCTCGCCGCGTCCAGGGGCGAGACACCCTCGTCGTTCTCCTCCCAGGCGGTCCGCGAGCCGGTCAGGCACAGGGCCTGGAGGATCGGGATGTCCAGGCCGGTGAGGGCGCCCGCGTCCCAGGACTCGTCGTCGCCGCCCGCGGAGGCCTCGGCGGGCTTGGTGCCGCCGGCCGCGAGGACGGTCGTGACGATCGTGTCGGCCGCCCGCAGCTCCTCGATCAGCTCCGGCTCGGGGGCGCGCAGGGAGGCGACGTACAGCGGGAGCGCGCGACCGCCCGCGTCCTCCACCGCGTCGCACAGGGCGCCGATGAAGGCCGTGTTGCCGCTCATGTGGTGGGCGCGGTAGTAGAGCACCGCGATGGTCGGGGCGCCGGGGATCTCGCGGGCCGTGCGCTCCAGCGGGCCCCAGGTCGGGGCGGGGGCGGGCGGGTCGAAGCCGTGGCCGGTGAGCAGGACCGTGTCCGAGAGGAAGCGCGCCAGCTGGTCGAGGTTGTCCGGGCCGCCGTGCGCGAGGTAGGCGTGGGCCTCGGCGGCGATGCCGATGGGCACGGTGGAGGCGGCCATCAGCTGGGCGTCGGGGGCCTGTTCGCCGGTGAGGACGACGACCGGGCGGCCGTCGGCGAGCAGCAGGTCGAGGCCGTCCTCCCAGGCGCGCAGACCGCCGAGGAGACGTACGACGACGAGGTCGACGCCGTCCAGGAGGGCGGGGAGGGCGTCGATGTCGAGGCGGGCCGGGTTGGCGAACCGGTAGGGCACCGGACCGTCGGCCGCGCGAGCGCTGAGCAGGTCGGTGTCGGACGTCGACAGCAGGAGGATCATGTGGCGTCGGGCCTTCCTCGGGGTCCGCGCCCCGGGCGGTGGTGGACTGGGTCTCCCCGTGCTCACGCGCGAACTCGTGAGCTGGGGAAAGGGAGTTCCTGGCTCACCCGGATTCTCTGGCCGGGCTCACAGTGGCGGGACCGCGCCGGCTTCGCACCGGCTTCCTCCCCTGTCGCCGTGGTGGCGGTGGCGGATCGGATGATCCGCCGAAAGGAATAGTAAGGGTCGGGGAAAAAGGGCGGGGCATACAGCCTGCGGGAACGTAGGTATGCTCGCCGCCATGTCCTCGGCTGCCCTCCGTCCATCGTCCCAGGCCACAGCGGTCTCACGGGACCGCGGTGACGCCTGCCCGGGGACCCTGCGGCTGCACGCGGCGGACGACGGGGCGCTGGCCCGGGTCAGGATCCCCGGCGGTGTGCTGACCGTCCGCCAGGCAGAGGTGCTCGCCGACGCGGCCGAGCGCCTGGGCGACGGTGACGTGCATCTCACCTCGCGCGGCAACGTACAGCTGCGCGGACTGGCGGACGGGTGCGGGGCAGCGCTGGCCGAGTCGCTGACCGCCGCCGGGCTGCTGCCCTCACGCGGGCACGAGCGCGTGCGCAACATCGTCGCCTCCCCGCTGTCGGGTCTCGACGCCCAGGGCTTCCTGGACGTACGGCCCTGGCTGTCGGCCCTCGACACCGCGCTGTGCGCGAGCGAGGCGGCGCAGGCGCTGTCGGGACGGTTCCTGTTCGCGCTGGACGACGGGCGCGGGGACATGGCCGACCTCGAAGCCGACGTGACGGTACGGGCCGCGGCGGACGGCGGCGCGCAGCTCGCGCTCGGATCGGCGGGCCAGGCACTGCACCTGTCCGCCGAGGACGCGCCGCGGGCCGCGCTGGCGGCGGCGGAAGCGTTCCTGGAGGCCGAACGGGCGGGCGGGACCCGCGCCTGGCGGGTGGCCGAGCTGGCGCTCGCGGACGACGAGTTGACCGCGCTGGCCGGCCGTCGTCTGACGGCGGAGGGCATCGGCCACCGGCGGCGGGTACGGGAGACCGGCCGCGCGGACGGCCCGCAGCCGGGAGTGGTCGGGGACGCCTTGTCCGTACACGTTCCGCTGGGCCGCTTCTCGGCGCCTCAGTGGCGGGAGTTGACCCGGGTCACCGTCGGTGAGCTGCGGCTGACCCCGTGGCGCGGTGTGGTTCTTCCCACTCCGGGGACGAGCGCCGCACAGCGGACCGAGGCGCTGGCCCGCCTCGACACCGTGGGCCTCGTCACCGCTCCGGACTCGCCCTGGCTGCGCGTCGGCGCGTGCATCGGGCGGCCGGGCTGCGCCAAGTCGCGGGCCGACGTACGGGCGGACGCGACCGCCACGCTCGGTGCGGTCGGTGCCCTGCAGCACCAAAGCGGCCTTCCCCTGTACTGGTCCGGGTGCGAGCGCCGCTGCGGGCACCCGCGGGGTGAGCGGATCGATGTCGTCGCCGCACCCGAGGGGGGTTACCGGCTGTCCGTCGCCGGACCCGGACCTGGAGACGACGGAGCGCGCGCAGTCGACCTGGACGACCCTTCCCGTCTCGCCGTCGCCCTGGCGAAGATCACATGAACCCGAGTGGCCCGAACCCGAACCGTATGACGACCGAGAGCAGTGAGAAGAACACCGTGACCACGTACGACTACGAGAAGGACGGCGCGGCGATATACCGCCAGTCCTTCGCCACGATCCGCGCGGAGGCGGACCTCGCGGCGCTGCCCCCCGACGTCAGCCAGGTCGCCGTACGGATGATCCACGCCTGCGGGATGGTCGACCTCGTACGCGACCTCGCCTTCACCCCGGACGTGGTGTCACGGGCCCGTGCAGCCCTGCGCGCCGGTGCGCCGATCCTCTGCGACGTCCAGATGGTGGCCAGCGGGGTGACCCGCAAGCGGCTGCCCGCCGACAACGACGTGCTCTGCACGCTGTCCGACCCGGCCGTCCCTGAACTGGCCGCGAAGCTGGGCACCACGCGCAGCGCCGCCGCGCTGGAGCTGTGGCGCGACCGTCTTGAGGGTTCCGTGGTGGCCATCGGCAACGCCCCCACGGCCCTGTTCCGCCTCCTGGAGATGATCGAGGAGGGCGCGCCGCGTCCGGCCGCCGTCATCGGCGTCCCGGTCGGCTTCATCGGCGCCGCCGAGTCCAAGGACGCGCTCGCCGCGCACCCGTCCGGTCTGGACCACCTGGTCGTACGCGGCCGTCGCGGAGGCAGCGCCCTGGCCGCCTCCGCCCTCAACGCGATCGCTAGCGAGGAAGAGTGAACGGCGAGAACGGCAAGAGTGGCAAGAACGGCAAGCTGTACGGGGTCGGGCTCGGCCCCGGCGACCCGTCCCTGATGACCTTGCGGGCCGTCGAGGTCATCGCCGAGGCGGACGTGATCGCCTACCACAGTGCCCGGCACGGGCGGTCCATCGCCCGCTCGATCGCGGCCAGGCACATACGCGAGGACCACATCGAGGAGCGGCTCGTCTATCCGCTCACGGTGGAGACCACCGACCACCCGGGCGGCTACCAGGGCGCCATGGACGAGTTCTACGCCGAGGCCTCGGCCCGGCTCGCCGCGCACCTCGACGCGGGGCGCACGGTGGCGGTCCTCGCCGAGGGCGATCCGCTGTTCTACGGCTCGTACATGCACATGCACAAGCGGCTCGTCGACCGTTACGACACCGAGGTCGTCCCCGGTGTCACGTCCGTGTCCGCCGCCGCGGCCCGGCTCGGCACCCCGCTCGCCGAGGGCGAGGAGGTGCTGACCATCCTGCCGGGCACGCTGCCCGAGGAGGAGCTGACCGCGCGGCTCGCCGCGACCGACGTGGCCGTGGTGATGAAGCTGGGCCGTACGTTCCCCAAGGTGCGGCGCGCGCTGGAGAGTTCGGGGCGCCTCGACGAGGCCCGGTACGTCGAGCGGGCCACCATGGACGGGGAGCGCGTCGCCGAACTGGCCGACGTGGAACCGGAGTCGGTGCCGTACTTCTCGGTGGCCGTCCTGCCCAGCCGGGTCGACGCCGAGCGGCCCGTACGGGAGCAGGGCGAGGTCGTCGTGGTCGGCACCGGGCCCGCCGGACCGCTGTGGCTGACCCCCGAGACGCGGGGCGCCCTCGCCGCCGCCGACGACCTGGTCGGTTACACCACCTACCTCGACCGGGTGCCGGAGCGGGCCGGGCAGCTCCGGCACGGCTCGGACAACCGCGTGGAGGCCGAGCGCGCCGAGTTCGCGCTCCAACTGGCCCAGCGGGGGCGGCGGGTGGCCGTCGTCTCCGGCGGCGACCCGGGCGTCTTCGCGATGGCGACCGCCGTCCTTGAGGCCGCCTCGCAGAAGGAGTACGCGGACGTCCCGGTGCGGGTGCTGCCGGGGGTGACCGCGGCCAACGCCGCCGCCGCCCGCGCGGGCGCACCCCTCGGCCACGACTACGCCACCGTCTCCCTGTCCGACCGGCTCAAGCCGTGGGAGGTGATCGCCGAGCGGCTGCGCGCGGCGGCCTCGGCGGATCTGGTGCTGGCCCTGTACAACCCCGGTTCGCAGAGCCGTACCTGGCAGGTGGGCAAGGCCCGCGAGCTGCTGCTTGAGCACCGGGCCCCGGACACGCCGGTCGTGGTCGCCCGGGACGTGGGCGGGGCGGGTGAGCGGGTACGGATCGTGCGGCTGGGTGAGCTCGACCCGGGTGAGGTCGACATGCGGACCGTTCTGCTGGTCGGGTCCTCGCAGACTCGGGTTGCCGTGCGGCGCGGGGGTTCTGAGGAGATTGTCTGGACACCTCGGCGGTATCCGGAGGCCTGAGCGCGTTGCCTGCGGCGCGGCGGGCTCGGTGTGGTGTGGGTTGGGTGCGGGTGCACTGTGGCTGGTCGCGCAGTTCCCCGCGCCCCTTGAAGGGCCAGTCGACTGCGGGTGCGTCGTGGCTGGGCGCGCAGTTCCCCGCGCCCCTTAGGGGCGCTCGACTGCGGGGCGCCCCATTCGTTGTGTGACCCAGTGGGCCGCCGACTCGGGGGTGGTGGCCACCTGGACGCCTTCTGGAGTCGGCGGGCGGCGGATCACCACCACCGGGACGCCCGCCTCTCGTGCCGCCGTCAGTTTGGGTGCCGTGGCTGCGCCTCCGCTGTCCTTCGTCACCAGGACGTCGAGGTGGTGGCGGCGCAGCAGGTCGCGTTCCCCGGCGAGCGTGAAGGGGCCGCGGTCCAGCAGCACCTCCATGCGGGCGGGATACGGGGGCTCCGGCGCGTCGACGGACCGTACGAGGAACCACAGGTCGTCCAGGTGCGCGAACGCGGCCAGGCCCATGCGGCCGGTCGTGAGGAACACCCGCCGGCCGAGCCCGGGCAGCAGCCTCGCCGCCTCCTCCAGTGAAGCGGCCTCGTGCCAGTCGTCGCCCTCGACCGGGGCCCAGCCGGGGCGGCGCAGCGCGAGCAGGGGAACACGGGCCGTGGCGGCGGCGCTCGCCGCGTTGAAGCTGATCTTGTCGGCGAAGGGGTGGGTGGCGTCGATGAGCACGTCCACCGCGTGCTCGCGCAGCCACGCGGCCATCCCCTCGGCTCCGCCGAAACCGCCGACCCGGACCTCGCCCGGCGGCAGCCGAGGGCTGCCCACCCGCCCGGCCAGGGAACTCGTCAGGTCGAGGCCGGGGGTACCGTGCAGGAGCCCGGCCAGCTGTCGGGCTTCGGTCGTTCCGCCGAGTATCAGTACGTGCATGGAGATCCGGGTCCGTTCATGAACAGCGAAGAGCAGGGTGCCGACGCCGGTGCCGGTTCCACAGCCGGTGCCGGCGAGGCGAAGGGCGGGCGCGGGGCCCAACTCAAGCACACCGGGCTGCGGCCCGGCTGGACCACCGGCGCCTGTGCGACCGCGGCCACGACGGCCGCGTACACCGCGCTGCTGACCGGGGAGTTTCCCGACCCGGTGACCATCACGCTGCCCAGGGGGCAGACGCCGTCGTTCGCGCTCGCGGCCGAGGAGCTGACGGACACGTACGCGATGGCGGGGATCGTGAAGGACGCGGGTGACGATCCCGATGTCACGCACGGCGCGCTGGTACGGGCCACGGTCCGGCGGCTTCCCGCGGGTGCCGGGGTGGTCTTCCGGGCGGGCCCGGGCGTGGGCACGATCACCCGTCCGGGGCTGCCGCTGGCCGTCGGTGAGCCCGCCGTCAACCCGGTCCCCCGCCGGATGATGAGCGAGCACGTCGCCGAGGTCGCGGCCCGGCACGGCGGCACCGGCGATGTCGAGATCACCGTCTCCGTCGACCACGGCGAGGAGATCGCCCGCTCCACCTGGAACCCGCGGCTCGGCATCCTCGGCGGCCTGTCCATCCTCGGCACCACCGGCATCGTGGTGCCGTACTCGTGCTCGGCCTGGATCGACTCGATCCGGCGGGGCGTGGACGTGGCCCGCGCGGCGGGGCGTACGCATGTCGCCGGGTGCACGGGGTCGACGTCGGAGAAGACGGTCGTCGCCGAGTACCGGCTCCCCGAGGACGCGCTGCTCGACATGGGGGACTTCGCGGGCGCCGTGCTCAAGTACATCCGCCGGCATCCCGTCGACCGGCTGACCATCTGCGGCGGCTTCGCCAAGCTGTCGAAGCTGGCCGCGGGGCATCTGGACCTGCACTCCGCCCGCTCCCAGGTCGACAAGGGGTTCCTCGCCGAGCTGGCCCGGCGCGGCGGGGCGGGCGAGTCGCTGGCCGCCGAGGTGGCCGGGGCCAACACCGGACTGGCGGCGCTCCAACTGTGCATGGCGGCCGGGGTCCCGCTGGGCGAGCTGGTCGCGACGACCGCCCGCGACGAGGCCCTGGCCGTGCTGCGCGGGGCGCCGGTCGCGGTCGACGTGATCTGCATCGACCGGGCGGGCACGGTGGTGGGGCGCAGCACGGTGGCGTGAGCCCCGCACACCGCCGGCACGTGCTCAGCCGGCATCAGCAGACGTGGCGGTCCCGCTCGGCCGAGTACAGATGGCTGTCGCGGAACTGCTCGGCACCCAGGGTCCGCCCGACCATGATGACGGCGGTCCGCAGCACGCCGGCCTCCTTCACCTTCCGGGCGATCTCGTCCAGCCTGCCGCGGATGACCAGCTCGTCGGGGCGGGAGGCGTAGGCGACGACCGCTGCGGGACAGTCGGCGCCGTAGTGCGGAAGCAGTTCGTCGACGACCCGGTCCGCGTACCGGGCGGCGAGGTGCAGCACGATGAGCGCGCCGCTGCGGCCGAGGGTGGCCAGGTCCTCCCCCTCCGGCATGGCGGTGGCGCTGTGGGCGATACGGGTGAGGATGACCGTCTGGCCGACGGTCGGCACGGTCAGCTCCCGCTTCAGGGCGGCTGCCGCCGCGGCGAAGGCGGGGACTCCGGGGACGACCTCGTACGGCACCCCGGCCGCGTCCAGGCGCCGCATCTGCTCGGCCATCGCGCTGAACACCGACGGGTCCCCGGAGTGCAGCCGGGCCACGTCGTGGCCCTCCTCGTGCGCGCGGACCGTCTCGGCGGTGATCTCGTCGAGGTTGAGCTGCGCGGTGTCGATCAGCCGGGCGTCCGGCGGGCATTCGGCCAGCAGTTCGCGCGGGACCAGGCTGCCCGCGTACAGGCAGACGTGGCAGGCGGCGAGCGTACGGGCGCCGCGCACCGTGATCAGGTCGGCGGCACCGGGTCCGGCGCCGATGAAGTACACGGTCATCTGTCTGCTCCTGAACGGGGGTGGCGGAGGTCGAGGGTCTTCTGTACGGCCCACTGGGTGACCGGCATCGCCTGCCGCCAGCCGGTGAACCCGCCCACCGGTACGGCGTGCGCCACGGCGAGCCGTACCAGCTCACCGCCGTGGCGCCGGTAGGCGTCGGCGAGCAGTGCCTCCGACTCCAGGGTCACGGTGTTGGCGACCAGCCGTCCGCCCGCGGGCAGCGCCTCCCAGCACGCGTCGAGCAGGCCGGGCGCGGTGAGCCCGCCGCCGATGAACACGGCGTCGGGCGGCGGGAGTTCGGCCAGGACCGCGGGCGCGGCACCGGTGACGACCCGCAGCCCGGGCACACCGAGCCGGTCGGCGTTGCGGGTGATGCGCTCGGCCCGTACCGGGTCGCGTTCGACGGTGACCGCCCGGCACGAGGGGTGCGTACGCATCCACTCGATCGCGATCGACCCCGAGCCGCCGCCGATGTCCCACAGCAGCTCGCCGGGGGTGGGGGCGAGCGCGCCGAGCGTGGCGGCCCGGATGTGCCGCTTGGTGAGCTGTCCGTCGTGCTCGTACGCGTCGTCCGGCAGCCCCGGCACGGCGCCGAGCCGCAGGGCGTCCGGGGCCCGCCGGCATTCGACGGCGACGATGTTGAGGGGGTCGCCCGACGGGTGCGCCCAGTCGTCGGCGGTCGCCTCGGCGGTCGTACGTTCCTGTCCGCCGCCGAGCTGTTCCAGCACCCGCATGCGGCTGGGGCCGAAGCCGCGGTCGCGCAGCAGGGCGGCGACCTCGGCGGGGGTGGTCGCGTCCGCGCTGAGCACGAGGAGCCGTCGGCCGTCGTGCAGGGCGGCGGCGAGACGGGCGGCGGGCCGGCCGACGAGGGTGACGACCTCGACGTCCTCCACGGGCCAGCCGAGGCGTGCGGCGGCGTGGGAGACGGAGGAGGGGTGCGGCAGGACGCGCAGTGCGCCGAGTTCGGCGTCGGGCAACTCGTCGAGCACCTCGGTGAGGGTGCGGCCGATGCCGTAGAACATCGGATCGCCGCTGGCCAGCACGGCGATCCGGCGGCCGGCGTGGGCGGCGAGGAGGCCGGGGACGGCGGGGCGCAGGGGCGAGGGCCAGCTGATCCGTTCCCCGGCGCACTCCGCCGGGGGCAGCAGGTCCAGCTGGCGTCCTCCCCCGATCAGGACCTCGGCGTCGCGAAGTGTCGTACGGGAGGGGCCCGGCAGGCCTTCCCAGCCGTCGGCCCCGATCCCGACGACGGTGACGGCGGGCTGCGGTCCAGGTCGCGCGGGGATCACTGCTCGGTACCTCGGAATTCGGCGGCGGGTCCCGGGACGGGGCTCACGAACGGTTCCCGGGAGGGACGACAGGAACGCACTTTACGGGGCGCCGACCTGCACGCCTGCGCTCGGGTACGCAGGTCGGGGCCGCCGTGGACCCGGCGTCGGCAGCGTCTAAGCTCCAGGTCATGCGCGTACTGGTCCTGGAGGACGATCCCGATCTGGGGCCCGTCGTCGCAGCTCGGCTGCGTGAGGCGGGGTTCGCCGTGGACCTCGCACGGACGCTGGCGGAGGCCGACCTCAAACTCGCGGTGAACGGCTACGACTGTGTCGTGGCCGACCGCTCGGTCCCGGACGGCGACTCGCTCACACTGCTCGCCGCGCACCGGCGCAAGGGTTCGGCGCTGCCCTTCCTGCTGCTGACGGCGCTGGACGCGGTGAGCGACCGGGTGGCCGGCTTCGAGCACGGGGCGGACGACTACCTGGTCAAGCCGTTCGCCTTCGCCGAACTGGTCGTACGGGTGCGGGCGCTGTGCCGCAGGGAGCAGCCCGCGCGGTTGCCGGTCCTGCGGACGGGTGACCTTGAGATGGATCTGCCCAGGCGCCGTGTGTCCCGCGCGGGGGTGCTGCTCAGCCTCTCTGCCAAGGAGTTCGCGGTGCTGGAGGTACTGATGCTGCGCGCGGGCCAGGTGGTGACGCGTACCGAGCTGATCGAGAGCTGCTGGGACGAGGCGAGCGAGCCGATGTCCAACGTGGTGGACGTCCTGATCGGCCAGCTCCGACGCCGGCTCGGACCGCCCGACCCGATCGGGACGGTACGCGGCGTCGGCTACCGGCTGGACGACACGGACCCGGACGGCCCGGACCCGGATGACACCGGCCAGGGCGACACCGGCCAGGAACGGCCCTCGGGGGCGCGGACATGATGCGCCTCCGCCGCCCGGCGGCCATGCCCTCCGCATCCCCCGCATCCCCCATGTCGCCGGCCGTCGCCCGGCTGCGGCGCACCCGCCGGTCCATGACGCTCCTGTTCGCCGGGGCGACCGCGGCCTGTCTCGTCGTCCTCGCCGCCGTCGCCGTCCGCATCGACGCCGAGTCCCGCCGGTCCGGCCTCGACCACGAGGTGGGCAGCCGGGCAGTCGGCCTGTCGCGGGCGGTCTGGTTCAACGACGGGGCGTTGCACCTTGAACCGCTGCGTGAGGACGAACTCGCCCGGAGCGCCGAGGTGTTGGCCGTCCTGGAGGTCGCCCCGGGGGAGTCGCCGTCGGTCTGGAACGTCGTCCCCGCACGCTCGGCGCTCCCCCGCGAGGACTGGCTCGACCATGTCTGGCGGGACGTCCTGGAGGAGCAGGAGACCGTCTCCGTCAGTGCCCCCTCCGAGAAGGGCGAGCGTCTGCGGTGGGCCGCGGCTCCCGTCTGGGACGGCGACCGGATCGGCGCGGCCGTGCTGGTCGGCACGGCACTCGCACGCAGCGAGCACGACCACGACCTCCTGGTCCGCTGGCTGGCTCTCGGCTGTACGGCCCTGGTGTGCTGCGCGGCGGCCGTCGGCCATCTGCTGTCCGGCCGGGCCATGCGTCCCGCTCTCGTCGCCCTGGGCCGGCAGGAGCAGTTCCTGGCCGAGGCGGCGCACGAACTGCGTACACCGCTGGCGACGTTGCGGCTGGTGGCGGAGCGCGACGGTTCCTCCGACCAGACGCTACGGATGGTGGACCGGCTGAGCCGCCTGGTCACCGGCCTGCTGGCCCGGGCCCGCACCGAGGCCGGTACGCAGCAGGTCGAGCTGGTGCCGCTGCGCCTCGACCAGCTGGTGGAGACCACGGTCGAGGAGTTGCCCGACCACGGGGGTGTCACGGTGAACTCGGAGGAACCGGTGGTGGTACTCGGAGATCCCGACCTGCTGGCCCAGGCGGTACGGAACCTGGTGGAGAACGCTCAGCGGCACGGGGGTCCGGCGGGTGCGCCGGTGGAGGTCACCGTCGCTCCGGGGCTCGTGCGGGTCCGCGACCACGGAGCGGGCGTGCCTCTCGCGGACCGGGAACGGGTCTTCGCGCGAGGGGTCACCGGGGCTGCCGTAGCCGGGTCGACGGCAGGCCCTGCCCTCACGACGGACGCCGTCCCGGGCACGGGCGCCGGCCTCGCCATCGTCCGCTGGGTCGCCGAGCTGCACCACGGCACCGCCCACCTCACGGACGCTCCCGGCGGCGGCCTGCTCGCCGAACTCCGCCTGCCGGAACACCCGCCCCGGACGCCCCCGGCCCCGTAACCGCCCCCGCACCGCGACTCGGTCGCCTCGCATCGCGTCACGCGGTGCGGACGCCCTCGCGGCCTCCGGGACTTCGCGCTCTTACGAGTGCGCTGATCGCCGTCGCGCGGGTCGCGCGCCCGCGGAAAGGGTGCCGGACGCCGAACCGGGCGGCCTGTCGACGGACGCCTCACCCGCCCCTCCTCATCGTCATCTCATGAAGGCTCCGGCACGGTGGACGCATGAACTCTGCGCGTACATCCCGGCTGCTGATCGGCTCAGCCGCGGGTCTCGGCATCCTGCTCCTCGCCGCGAGCCTGCACGGGCTGCCCTTCGGCGGCGACGGGCCTGTCTCGACCGAGGTGGCCATCAGGGTCGACCAGGTCGGGTACGCGCGCGGCGAGGCGAAACGGGCCTACGTCATGGGACCCGCGGCGGCACTCGCGGGAGCGCGCTTCAAGGTCGTCGACGCCAGGACCGACGACGTGGTCACGGCGGGGAGGCTCGGAGCCGTCACCGGCCGCTGGAACGCCGAGTACCCCTCGGTACGGGCCCTCGACCTCTCCGCGCTGAACACGCCCGGCACCTACCGCGTCGTCCTGAGCGGGAGCGCGGCCGGCCGCTCGCCCGCCTTCCGGGTGGCCGGAGCCCGCGAACTGATGACCCCGCTCGTACGCGACAACGTCCGCTTTCTCCAGGCGCAGCGCGACGGGGCCGACGTCGTCACCGGCGGCCCCCGGAACACCCTGCGGCATGGTCCCTCGCATCTGGCCGACCAGGACGCGACCGTCTACGAACCGCCGGAGTACGACGAGGAGGGCACCGAACTGCTCGACGAGGAGCTGACCCCGGCCGGCGAGCGGGTCGATGTGTCGGGCGGATGGTTCGACGCGGGGGACTTCCTCAAGTTCACCGGCACCACCTCCTACTCCGTCGCCGCGCTCCTGCTCGCGCAGCGGGACCTGCCCACCATGGCGGAGCTGTCGGACGAGGCCACGCACGGGCTGGCCTGGCTGGACAGGATGTGGGACGGCGACACCGAGACCCTGTACGTCCAGGTCGGCATCGGGGCGGGCAACGAGGCCGTACGGACGGATCACGACGTGTGGCGGCTTCCGGAGGCCGACGACCGGCTCGACGTGTCGCCCGGCGACCCGGACTACACGATCAAGCACCGGCCGGTCTTCCGCGCGGCCGAGCCGGGCGAGGGGGTCAGCGCCAGTCTGGCGGGGCGGATGGCGGCGGCCTTCGCCCTGGCCGCACAGCGCTCCGCCGCCGATGATCCCGAGCAGGCCCGGGAGTGGCTGGACAAGGCCGCCGCCGTCTACGCCCTGGCCGACACCGCCCCCGACCCCGACGAGCCGCCCCTCACCGCGATCCCGGGGAACTTCTATCCCGAGGATTCCTGGCAGGACGACATGGAGTTCGGCGGTGCCGAACTGGCCCTGGCCGCGCAGGCGCTCGGGGACGACCGGGAGGGCGACTGGGCGGACGACGCGGCCCGCTGGGCCGGGGCGTATCTGCGCTCCGACGTCCGGGGCACGCTGGGCGTCGCGGATGTCAGCGCCCTGGCCCACGTGGACCTGGCCACCGTCCTGGACGGCGGGCGGGCGCACGGGATCGCGGCGGCGGACCTGTACGACGATCTGCGCCGCCAGGTGGAGGACGGGGTCGACCGTGCCGGGGACGATCCGTTCGGGGCCGGTGCCGTCTACGACGACTTCGACGCCGTCCCGCACACCTTCGGGCTGGTGGCGACGGCCCGTCTGTACGCCGGCGCGACCGGGGACACACGGTACGCGGCCTTCGCCGGCCGGCAGCGCGGCTGGGCCCTCGGCGCCAACCCCTGGGGAACCAGCTTCATGATCGGCGCGGGTGAGGTCTATCCGCACTGTCCGGAACACCAGTTGGCCAACCTCGGGGGGAGCCTGGACGGCACGGGCGCCATTCTGCGGGGAGCGGTCGTCAACGGCCCCAACGCCGCAGCGAAACTGGAGGAGTTGAACAGCTTTCCCACGATGAAGAAGTGCACGGCCGCCCCACCGGAGGGCGCCTGGAGCGACTTCGACGGCAAGGGTGCGCGCTACCTGGACGACGTGGGCGCCTGGCAGACCGTGGAGCCCTCCCTGGACTTCACCACGACGGCCCTGCTGGCCTTCGCCCTGACCGCGCGAGCCGGCGAACGGTAGTCTCACGCGGACGCTCCGACGGAGATACCGGTGGAAAGGCGGACATGAGCACCGACTGGGAGTGGGACGGCACCCTGTTCCTCGGCACGGCCGCCTACTACCGGCGCGGCAGGCTTCCGTACGCCCCCGGGCTGGCGGACGCGCTCGCCGGGATCCTGGAACTCGACGGGCGGGGACGCCTCCTCGACGTGGGATGCGGACCCGGCACCGTCGCCCTGAGCCTGGTGGACCTGTTCGAGGAGGTCGTCGGCGTGGACCCGGACAGCGGGATGATCGCCGAGGCCACTCGGGAGGCCGCCGGGCGCGGGGTGGAGGAGAAGACGCGGTGGGTCCGGGCCCGGGCCGAGCAACTGCCCGCCGGTCTCGGGACGTTCGACGTCGCGGTCTTCGCCCAGTCCTTCCACTGGACGGACCGGGACCTGGTGGCGGCCATCGTGCGCGACATGCTCCGGCCGGGCGGAGCGCTGGTGCACATCTCCGACCTGAAGACACAGACCCGGACCGTCGGGACCGTCGACGGACTGCCGCATCCGGCGGTGCCGTACACGGCGCTCGAAGAGCTGGTGAGCGGCCGTCTCGGGCCGGTCCGCCGGGCCGGCCGGGGCGTGCTGCCGCACGGGACGCCCGGCGGTGAGGCGGCGGTGTTCCACCGGGCGGGCTTCACCGGCCCCCAGCGGCAGGTGGTCCCCGGCGGCCAGGCGCTGGAGCGCACGGATGACGACGTCGTCGCGGGCGTCTTCTCGATGTCGTTCTCGGCCCCGCACCTGTTCGGCGCCGGCCGGGACGACTTCGAGGACGCCGTACGCCGCCTGCTGCGGACGGTCTCCCCGACGGGACGGTTCTCCGAACGCCAACCGGGCACGGAGATCCACGTCTGGCGCAAGGCTCCCTGAGCCGCGGGGCCTCCCGTGCCCGGTGCGGGCCCTAACCGCTGTGGGTGGCGCTGCGGATCGCCCGCCAGCGGCGGATGAAGAACCGCAGGAAGAGCGTCTCGCAGAGCACGGCGTAGAGGAGGACGCCGCCCACGACGGCGAGATCGTCCCGCAGGGTCGGGCTGGGCTCCAGCCGTCCGACCAGGAAGTAGCCGCCGAGGCTCTGGGCGAGCACGCCGGTGCTGAGGATGAACACCGCGGTGGCGATGTACGGGTAGCCCATGTGCGTACCGGAGGAGACGAGCCGGGATTCCCAGCTGAGGACGTCGCCCGTGCCCAGCAGCCTGTTGATCCGGCGCTCGACCGCCGCGACGCCCTGACCGGCCCGCTGGGAGCGGTGGTACTCCCCCAGCCAGATCAGCAGGCTCGCCTTCGCGGCTCCCGGGACGAAGAGCAGACAGGCCGGGATCAGGACGCCCCGGGGCAGATCGGAGGTGATCATGGCGGCGGTGACGACCGCGAGGGAGGTGAACGCGAAGTTCATGATCTGGATGCGGTTGCTGATCGCCTGCAGACTCTCCGAGCGCAGCGAGTTGTACTCCGCGAGCAGCGCCGTCAGCGCCGCGGGATCCGCAGGTCCCGGAGCGGCGGAGGCGGACCGTACGACGGGGATCGCCTTACGTGGGGCGGGAGTTGCCGGTGATGGATCGGTCACCCAGTGATTGTGTCCAGCAACTCCGCGGCCGACACACCGGACACGCCGCCGGACTCCTCACCGGACGCGTCTGCGGACTCGTGCTGGAACGCGTACTCGACGGTGCGGAAACCCAGCGCCCGAGCGCGCGCCAGGTTGGCCCCGCGGTCCTCCACGAACAGGGTGGCGGACGGGGCGACCCGCTCCGCGGCGATCTCCAGGAGGCCGCGCCCGGGTGTGCTCTTGGAGACGCCGAGCCCGCTGGACAGGAAGACCAGAGCCGGGTCGATCCACCGGTCCAGACTCAGCCGGTCCGCCTGCTTCGCGTACCAGAAGGACGTGTTGTTGGAGGCGATGCCCACCGGCCGGGCTCCGTCGGCACAGGCCGCGGCGAGCAGTGCTCCGGCGGCGGGGTTCGCCACCAGCAGCTCCTCCTCCAGCTCCTTGACCAGCTGTGCGGGGATGTCGCAGTCCAACCGCCGGGACAGTTCGCTCCAGTACTCCGCCTCATCGGCCTCGCGCACGCTGAACGCGCGCCAGCAGTGCCGGCCGGCCTCCAGTACGGCGGACCGGTCGAGCCCCAGACGGTCCCCGAGCCCCGCTCCCGGGGTCAGCAGCAAGGACTCCCAGGGGTCGCTGAAGAGGACGTTGCCGAGGTCGAAGAGGATCACCGAAGGACGGCCGGCTTCCGCGGCACCGGGATACGCGTTCACCTGCGGGCCCCTTCGTTCCGTCGCGGCGGCGCGCCAGGACGCGGCGGCCGGGGATCGCGACGCTAGCATGCCGGCGCGCCGCGCCCGGGCCGCAGGCGGGAGCCGCAGAGGGGTCGGGAGCCGCCCGTCACCGCGCTTCCGGCGTCCGCGTGCTCTCCCGTACCACCAGTTCGTACCCGGCGATGAGTCGCGTGTGGGGGGCCTCCGCGTCCGTGGTGATCCGGTGCAGCACGGCGTCCACGGCCAGTTCGGCGATCTCGCGCTTGTCCGGGGAGACGGTGGTCAGCGACGGGACGCTGTAGCGGGTCTCCTGGATGTCGTCGAAGCCCACGACCGCCAGGTCCTGCGGTACGCGCAGTCCGTGTTCGTGCGCGGTGCGCACCGCGCCGGAGGCGAGCAGGTCACTGAAGCAGAAGACGGCGTCCGGGGGCTCGTCCAGGGCGAGCAGGACCCGCATGGCCGCGGCTCCGTCGGCGCGGGTGAACTCGCCGGTGTCCGGGACGAGTCGGGGGTCGTGCGGCACACCGGCGGCGTGCAGCGCGGTCAGGAAGCCGTGCATGCGCTGCACGGTCGTGGCGTGGGCCCGGTCCGAGGGCTGGCCGATGACTCCGATGCGCCGCCGGCCGAGCCGGAGCAGATGTTCGGTGGCCTCGCGCGCCGCCGCGGAGTTGTCGATGAGTACGTGATCGGCCGGGATCTTGTACGACTGCTCGCCCAGGAGGACGAGGGGTACGCGGCGCTCGCGGTTGGCGAGCATCGTCTCGTCGAGGCAGAGCGGGCTGAGCAGCACTCCGTCGATGAGGGGGTCGCTGAGTCCGCAGGCGATGCGCAGTTCCTCGGCGGGGTCTCCCCCGGTGTCCTCGATGAGGACCGTGCAGCCGCGCTTCTTGGCCGCCGCGATGACCTCGGCGGCGAGTTCCGCGAAGTAGGGGGCGACCAGTTCGGGCACGGCCAGCGCGATGATGCCGCTGCGGCCGGTGCGCAGATGGCGTGCGGAGGCGTTGGGCTGATAGTCGAGTTCGGCTATGGCGCGCAGCACCCGTTCCCGGGTCTGTTCCGCGACCCGGGCCTCGCCCCGGACGACGTTCGAGACCGTCTTGATCGATACGCCCGCGCGCTCGGCGACGTCCTTGAGGCGTGCACCTGCCATGGTGGTCGCCCCTCCCTCCCGGCTTCCTTCCGGCCGACGGCCGGCGACCGACGGCCGCCTTCCGCGTTGCTCCGTCACGCGTATCGGTCCGGTGCGCTGCTCAGCGTAAGCCATGTTCCAACGTTGTAATGGCTTCGCTCACCAGTTGAGCGATATCGACCGATATGGCATCTACGGCTCGTCGAACAGGAAGTTCGTGCAGAAGTGTTGACGTCACATTTCCCCGGGGATACAACGTTGTAACCGCCTCGAAGCAGTGCCCGAGCGGATCGGTTCGATCTCCCATTCCAACGTTGTACTCCTTGAGTTTTCCGCCGTGGAAGGACGCATGCCCATGCGGGACCGCACGCCGCACACCTCCCCGCCCGCTCCGTCCCGGCGCCGGCTGCTGCGCGGCACCCTGTCGCTCGGTGCCGTCGCGGCCTCGGCCGCGGCGCTCGGCGGCTGTGACAGCACCCTCGCGCAGGGGTTCACCGGCGGGTCGCCCACCCCGGACCGGCTGAACTTCTGGAACCCCTTCACCGGCGGTGACGGTGAGCGGCTGCTCGCGATGCAGGCCGCCTACCGGGCCGGGCACAGGAAGACGGACCTGAAGTCGGCGACCTTCGTCTGGGGCAACCCGTACTACACGAAGCTCACCCTCGCCACGCTCGGCGACCGGCCGCCGCAGGTCGCCATCAGCCATCTGTCGAAGGTGCCGACGCTCGCCGAGGCGGGCCTGCTCGCCGAGATCCAGCCGGCCGATCTGGCCCGGCACGGCCTGACCGAGGACAAGTTCGACGCGCGGCCGTGGAAGAAGTCGCAGCTGGACGGCAAGCTGTACGCCATCCCGCTGGACACCCATCCCTTCGTGCTCTACTTCCGTACCGACATCGCCGAGAAGGCCGGACTGCTCGACGGCAAGGGGCAGTTGACGGACGTGGACGGGCCCGACGCGTTCATCGACGCCCTGCGCGCGGCGAAGGAGGTGACCGGGCAGTGGGGCGGCTCGATCGCCTCGGTGAAGGACGCCTCGACGCAGTTCCGGCTCTTCTGGTCGTTCTACCGGCAGATCAGCGGCGGCGATCTCGTCGCCGACCAGGGCAGGAAGGTCGTCATCGACACGGAGGCCGCGGCCGAGGCCCTCGCCTACATCCGCCGTCTCACCGCGGAGAAGGTCGTCCCGACGACCACCGACGGCCCCGGTGCCATCACCATGCTCACCACCGGCAAGGCCGGCTTCCTGATGGACGGCGTCTGGCAGGTCCTCACGGTCCAGGGCTCCAAGGTGAAGTTCGACATGCGGCCCCTGCCGCGGATCTTCGACGACGCGCCGTACGCCTGCGCCGCCGACTCGCACTCCCTCGTCCTGCCCAAGGCACCCTCCGACTCGGCGCAGCGCCTCGACCTCTCCCTGGGCTTCGTCGCCTCCCTGCTGGGGTCCAGCAAGCTGTGGGCGGAGGGCGGCCACATCCCCGCCTGGCTGCCGACGCAGCGGTCGGCGTCCTACAAGGCCCTCGAACCGCAGTCGCACTACGCCGCTGCCGCCGACGGGGCCGCCTACGACCCGGCCGCCTGGTACGGGGGCGCGGGCAGCAGCCTGCAGATCGTCATCGGCGACGCCGTGACCTCGGTGTTCACCGGGGCCACCAGCCCGACGGCCGGAGCCGCCCGGATGAGGCGCGAACTGCGCGAGCTGGCAAGCCGGCCCTCGCCGGTGTAGCCCGGCGCCCGCCACCGCTCGCCCACTGTCTCCACCACGGCCCGCATCGGGCCCCCGTACGTCGTGAGATCCCGTATGTCCTGACTGAAAGGGCCGTCCCATGGCCACGACAACTGCACCGACCAAGGCCCGAGGCAGAGGTGACCGCTGGGCCGGTCCGGGGATGCTGTTGCCCTTCTCCCTGTTCTATCTGGTCTTCCTGGTGGGGCCGCTGATCTACACCGTCGTGGCCGGCTTCTTCGACACCAGCCTGCTCAAGTCGGGCCTCGGCGACTTCGCCGGCTTCTCGAACTACTCGACCGTGCTGGGCGACAGCGAGTTCTGGCGCACGCTGAAGAACACCCTGTGGTTCACCGTGCTGACCACCGTCCCCCTGGTGCTGCTCAGTCTGACGCTGGCGATCCTCGCCGACCGCTTCGTCCGGGGCCGCTGGTTCTTCCGCTTCGCCTTCTTCGCGCCGTTCGTGCTGCCCTCGGCGGTCGTCGCGCTCATGTTCACCTTCATCTACGCCGACCAGGTGGGCCTCGCCCAGCAGGCCGCGACCTGGGTCGGCGTGGACACCCCGCCGTCCTGGCTCGGCGACCCGGACTGGGCGATGATCTCCATCGCCGCCGCCACCGTGTGGTGGACGCTCGGCTTCAACTTCGTCCTGTACCTGGCCGGTCTGCAGGACATCCCGCGGTCCGTGCACGAGGCCGCGGCCATCGACGGAGCCGGTCCCTGGCAGCGCATCCGCCATGTGGTCGTGCCGATGCTCGGCCGCACCACGACCCTCGTCACGGTCCTCCAGGTGGTCGCCTCCCTGAAGGTCTTCGACCAGATCTACATGCTGACCAACGGCGGCCCCGACGGAAGCACCAGGCCCTCGCTCCAGCTCATCTACGACACCGGCTTCGTCGAGGGCCGCGTCGGCTACGCGTCGACCGTCTCGCTGCTGCTCTTCGTGGTGATCCTGCTGGTCTCGCTCGTCTGGTTCGCCCTCGTCCGCCGCGCCGAGAAGGAGCGCTGATCATGACCGCCACCGCCACCCCGCCCGTGACCGAGCCGCAGGCCCCCGCGGCCGAGCCGCGGCGCAGGTACGACGCCGAGCGCCTGTTCAACCGGGTGGCCCTCGGAGTCCTCGTCGCCTTCTCACTGCTGTGGCTGGTGCCGCTCGCCTGGGCGCTCGCCACCTCGATCCGGCCCGCGCAGGAGGTCATCACCGACCCCACGAGCTGGTTCACCGCCCACCCCACCCTCGCCGCGTACGGGGACATCTTCGACGCGGGGAAGCTGCCCTACTGGTACGCGAACAGCTTCATCACCTCGATCCTGACGACCGTGCTCACGGTGCTGGCCGGCTCGCTCGCCGCGTTCGCGCTCTCGCAGACCCGTTTCCGGGCGCGCCGCGTCGCGTTCGTGATGCTCCTCGCCGGGATCATGATCCCCGGCCAGGTGCTGATGATCCCGCAGTTCCTGGCGCTCCAGGAGGCGGGCCTGCTGAACACCTACTGGGGCGTCGTGCTCCCCCAAGTCCCCAATGTCGTCGCCGTGTTCGTCTTCAAGCAGTTCTTCGACGGCATCCCGAGGGAACTCATCGACGCCGCCCGCGCGGACGGCGCGTCCTGGCTGCGCACGTACCGGCAGATCGTCATGCCCATCTCGCGGCCGGTGATCTCCGCGGTCACGATCTTCGTGTTCGTCGGGGTCTGGAACAACTTCCTGTGGCCCCTCCTGGTCGTCACCGACCCGGAGATGATGACCCTCCCCGTCGGCCTGACCTCCGTCCAGGACGTCTTCGGCGTCCCCTACGCCCAGCTGATGGCCTCCGCCGTGCTCGGCGCCATCCCGCTCCTCGCCGTGTTCGCGCTGTTCCAGCGCCGCATCGTCGAGGGCATCGCCGGAACCGGCCTCAAGTAGTCCCCGACACAGGCCGGTTCACGCCCCAAGAGTTCACACCCCTGAGAAAGGCTCCAGCATGCCGCACACCGCACGGTTCACCGTCGACCCCGAGTTCAGCGTCGGGGAGGTGGACCCGCGCCTGTACGGAACGTTCGTCGAGCACATGGGACGCTGCGTCTACACCGGCATCTACGAGCCCGAGCACCCCTCGGCGGACGCCGCCGGTTTCCGCACGGACGTCGCCGACCTCGTACGGGAGCTGGGTACGGGCCTGGTCCGCTACCCCGGAGGCAACTTCGTCTCCGGCTACCACTGGGAGGACGGCGTCGGCCCCGCCGCCGAGCGGCCCCGCCGGCTCGACCTGGCCTGGCGCTCCATCGAGACCAACCAGGTGGGCACCAACGAGTTCCTCACCTGGGCCAAGGAGCAGGGACTCGACCCGATGATGGCGGTCAACCTCGGCACGCGCGGCATCGACGCCGCCCGCGCCCTGGTGGAGTACTGCAACCAGCCCGGCGGCACCGCCTGGTCCGATCTGCGGATCAAGCACGGCTACGCGGCGCCGCACGACGTCAAGCTGTGGTGCCTGGGCAACGAGATGGACGGTCCCTGGCAGACCGGCCACAAGACGGCCACCGAGTACGGCCGGCTCGCGGCCGAGACCGGCAAGGCGATGCGCCAGGTCGACCCGACCATCGAACTGGTCGCCTGCGGCAGCTCCAACGCGGCCATGCCGACCTTCGGCACCTGGGAGCGCGAGGTCCTGGAGCAGACGTACGACGAGGTGGACTACCTCTCCCTGCACGCCTACTACGAGGAGTTCGACGGCGACCGCGCCAGCTTCCTGGCCTCCGGGGCGCACATGGACCAGTACATCCGCGACGTGGTCGCCACCGCCGACCACGTCCGGGCGGCGCGCGGCGCCAAGAAGCACATCCGGCTCTCGTTCGACGAGTGGAACGTCTGGTACGCCGCCCGGTTCGTCGGCGAGCGGAATCTGGAGACCGCCGAGACACCCCGGCTGATCGAGGACACCTACAGCGTGACCGACGCCGTGGTCGTCGGCTCGCTCCTCATCACGCTCCTGCGCAACGCCGACCGGGTGGCCATCGCGTGCCTGGCCCAGCTGGTCAACGTCATCGCCCCGATCCGCAGCGAACCGGGCGGCCCCAGCTGGCGGCAGACCATCTTCCACCCCTTCGCCCAGGCGGCCCGGTTCGCGACGGGCAAGGTGCTGCGCACCGAGGTCACCGGGTCGCGGATCGACACCGAGCGGCACGGTGACGTGTCTGCGCTCGACTCGGTGGTGACGTACGACGAGGAGAGCGGCGCGGTGACCGTCCTCGCCGTCAACCGCGGCCAGGAGCAGTCGCTGAACCTGCGGGCCGAGCTGCGCGGCGCGCTGTCCGGCTACCGGGTGCTTGAGCACCTCGTGCTGGCCGACCAGGACCCGGACGCCGTCAACACGCAGGCCGAGCCGGACCGGGTGACCCCGCGCGCCGACGGCGGAGCCGAGGTCTCGGCCGACGGCGCGCTGGAGGCGGTACTGGCCCCGGTGTCCTGGAACGTCATCCGCCTGGTCCCCGGCGCCTGACACCTGCCCCCGCCCTGCCCCCTGCTGTGTGACGTCACCCCTGGCGTCACCGACCGAACAGATCCGACCCCCACCCCATTGGGAGCATCTGATGTCGGCAAGACCGCGTACCCCCATACCCCCACTCCGCCTGGCCGCCCTCCTCTCCGCGCTGGTCGCGCTCCTGGCCACACTGCTCACCGCGCAGACCGGCACGGCCGGCGCGGCGAGCGGCACCGTCCTGCGCAACGACACCGGCCTGTACCCCCGGGCCATCCGTCTCGCGTACAACGGGAGCGCCAACGGCCGCGTCCTGTCGTCGGTGGTCACCTTCTCCGGGAACAACGGACTCGGGACCATCTACGAGAGCACCGACGCGGGCGGGTCCTTCCGTCAGGTCGGCGCGGTGAGCGACCCGGAGGCGGCGGGCGGCCAGGGCCTGTGCTGCTCCACGCTCTTCGAACTCCCGCGGGCCATCGGGAGCCTGCCCGCGGGCACCCTGCTCTGGGCGGCCTCGGTCGGCCAGGACGAGACGAACCGGCGCATGGCGTTGCGCGTCTTCAAGAGCAACGACGTGGGCCGCACCTGGAGTTACCTGTCCACCATCGCGACCGCGGGCAGCACCGGCGGCCTGTGGGAGCCCGAGTTCTCCGTCGACGCCTCCGGGCAGCTGGTCGCGCACTACTCGGACGAGACCGACGCGGCCCACAGCCAGAAGCTGATGGCCGCGCGCACCTCGAACGGCACGACCTGGACGGGCCACCACGCCACCGTCGTCAGCTCCCTGGTCTCCGACCGGCCGGGCATGGCGGTCGTCCGCAAGCTCGGCAACGGCACCTACTTCATGTCGTACGAGATCTGCTCCGCCGGCGGCCAGTACCAGTGCGTCGTGCACTACCGGACCTCGCCCGACGGCTGGGACTGGTCGAGCGGACCGTTCCTCGGCTACCGGCCCGAGACGGCCGACGGCAAGTACTTCAAGCACGCGCCGACCGTGGCCTGGTCCCCCGAGGCCGGCAACCCGCTGGGCCGGCTCTTCCTGATCGGCCAGGTCCTGTACAACAAGGACGGCAGCGTGGCCGCCGGGAACAACAGGACGGTCTGGGTCAACAGCGCGGGCGGCAGCGGCACCTGGCGGGAGATCCCCGCGCCCGTCACCGTCTCGTCCACGGTCGTCGACTACTGCCCCAACTACAGCTCGGCCCTGCTGCCCTCGGCCGACGGCAACAACCTGCTGGAGATCGCCACCGACTGGGACGGCGGCATCTGCAAGCCGTACTTCGCCACCAGGTCCGTTCCGTCCTCCTGAGTCCGTTCGCAGCATGACCTGTGGGCCGGTCGCGACACGTCGTCGCGGTCGGCCCACTGCTGTGCCGGGACCGCCGGGGCGGGTTCCGGTTCCGCCGCCGCCCGCCCGTTCAGCGGGCCGTCACAGGTGGTGAAGACCATGTGACGTTCCGGTACAACCAAGTCCGGGCTGGGCATGGATGAATGCGTCCGTGCACGCTGCGAAGGAGCACTGATCCAAGTGACGGTCGCCACTCCTCCTCCCATTCCCCGAGCGGCGGGCTCCCTCCCGCTGCTGGGCCACGCGGTACAGCTCATGCGCGACAACCTCGGCTTCATCGCCTCGCTCCGCGAGACCTACGGTCCCGTGGTCGAGATAACCCTCCAGCCCGGCACCCGGACCCTCGTCGTCCAGGACCCCGCGCTGATCCGCACGATGCTCGTGGACCTCGGCCCCAGCCTCGACAAGGGCCGGTTCTTCGAGAAGATGGGTCAGCTCCTGGGTGACAGCGTGGTCACCGCTGCCGGTCAGGAACATGTCCGCAAGCGGCGCCAATTGCAGCCGGCGTTCACCCACACCGAGATCGCCCGGTACGTCGACATCATGCGCGACGAAACCGAGGCGGTCGTCTCCCGCTGGCGGCCCGGCGAGGTCGTCGACGTCCGCGAGGCGATGGTCAAGCTCTCCCTCGACATGCTCGCCAAGACCGTCTTCTCGGGCAGCCTCGACGAGGAAACGTTTTTGCGACTGCGCAGTGATCTGTCCGTGGTCATGAACGGCGTAGGGGCGCGCGTCATGCTCCCCGACTGGGCCGAGCGGCTGCCCCTGCCGTTCAACCGCCGCTTCGACGAGGCCCGGGACGCCGTACGCGCCACCATCGGTGAAGCCCTCGACGGACTGCGGGCCTCCGGCCACGACACCGGCGACATGCTGTCCATGCTGCTGCGCGCCCGGGACGAGGAGACCGGCGAACCCCTCACCCACGACCAGATCTGCTCCGAGATCCTCACCCTCGCCGTGGCCGGCACCGAGACCACGGCGTCCGTACTGTCCTGGGTCCTGTACGAACTCGCCCGCGACACCGCCGTCGAGGCCCGCGTGCGGGCCGAACTGGCGGACGTGCTGGGAGAGCGGCCGGTCACCTTCGACGACGTCATGCGGCTGCCCTACCTCGACCGCGTCATCACCGAGACCCTGCGGCTGCACCACACCGGGTGGCTCGTCACCCGGCGCACGGTCACGGACACCCGCCTCGGGGAGTGGACCGTGCCGGCCGGTACGGAACTGGCCTACTGCCAGCACGCCCTGCACCGCGATCCCGAACTCTTCGCCGATCCCCTGGACTTCGACCCCGACCGCTGGCTGGACGACGCGCAGGCCCGGCTGCCCGCGGGGGCGTTCCTGCCCTTCGGGGCGGGCAGGCACAAGTGCATCGGCGACCGGTTCGCGCTCACCGAGCTGATCACCGCCATCGCGACGATCACGCGCGAGGTGCGCTTCACCCTGGCGCCGGGGCAGACCGTCCTGCCGGTGGCCCGGGCCACCGTACGCCCCAGGACCCTGCTGATGACCGTCGGTCCCAGGGAGACCTCACCCGGGGTTCCAGGGTGAACGTCCGGTTCCCACAACGGCGTTGACCAGGTGGACCCGTCCTATGACGGAACGAGTGGTTTGAGCTCCCCGTCCGTGTGAATGCCCTGGTTCCGCGCCGGTCGTGCGCCAAGCATGATCTTGATGAGTACACACGACACGAACACTCCGGACCTGACCACCGCGGACCCGGCCACCACTGACCCGGCCACCTCGGACGTGACGACTTCGCACGTGACCGATTCAGGCCCGCCCGACGCGAACAGCGCGCCACCGACACGGCGTTCGGTGGTCACGGTGACCGGTGCCACGGTCCTTGCCGCCGGGCTCACCGCGGCCACGGCCGCTCCGGCCACCGCGCTGAGCCCTGTCACCGCACCCTCGGCGGCGCCGGCCGCGGTGCCGCCCGGCACCGATCCGGCGGCGTACACGACGGTCGCCCGCGCCATCGTGGTCTTCGACAAGGACGACAAGTCCCTCGTCCCGTCCTATCTGAAGGCCATCGAGAGCGGACTGCCGTCGAGCGGCGCCAAGGCCTCCAAGCGCGTGCTGATCGTCGGCGCGGGTCCCGCCGGTCTGCTCGCCGCCGATCTGCTCCACCGCGTGGGCCACGACGTGGTCGTCATCGAGGCCAACGACAACCGCGTCGGCGGCCGCATCAAGACCTTCCGCAAGGGCGGCCACGAGAACGGCGAGCAGCCCTTCGCCGACCCCGCCCAGTACGCCGAGGCCGGGGCGATGCGGCTGCCCGAGAGCCATCCGCTCCTCATGGCCCTGATCAAGAAGTTCGACCTTCCGCGCCAGGAGTTCCTGCTGGTGGACGTGGAGGTCGACAACCCGGCCAAGCGGGCCAACCGCACCTGGATGCACATCAACGGCGTCCATCTGCGCAAGGCCGACTACGAGAAGGACCCGGCGAAGATCAACGACACCTTCGGTGTCACGGGCCCCAACCGTACGAGGACCGCCGCCGCCATCCTCGCGGACGCCCTCGAACCGGCACACCTGCTCATCCGCGGCAAGGAGGGATCGGCTCTCGTCGAGGGCTGGGTCAAGGTCCTCAAGCGGTACGGCCACTGGTCCATGTACCGCTACCTCACCGAGGTCGCCGGGCTCGACACCCGGACCATCGACCTCGTCGGCACGGTCCAGAACCTGACCTCACGGCTCCATCTCTCCTTCCTGCACAGCTTCCTGGGCAGCGCGCTGATCGACCCCAAGACCAAGTTCTGGGAGCTGAAGGGCGGCACCGCGAAGCTCGTCGACGCGCTGTACGCGCCGGTCAAGGGCAAGGTGCGGCTCGACAGGCGTGCCGTACGCATCGAGCGCGACGGCGGCAAAGTGCGGGTGCACACCGTGTCCGAGGACTGCCAGACCGGCAAGGGGGGCGCCACGGAGGTGTTCGAGGGCGACGAGGTGATCGTCACCGTGCCCTTCTCCGGGCTGCGCCATGTGGCCTTCGACCCGCCGCTGACGTACGGCAAGCGCCGGGCCATCACCGAGCTGCACTACGACGCCGCGACCAAGGTGCTGCTGGAGTTCTCCCAGCGCTGGTGGGAGTTCACCGAGCAGCAGTGGCAGGAGGCACTGAACAGCATCGAGGACGGCCTCTACACCCGGTACAGGAACGGCCAGGTCAGGGACGGCAGACACCTCGGCGCCCACCGGACCGTGCGGGACCTGGGGGTGACCGTCCCCGGCGAACTGAAGAAGTGTTTCAGTGCCTTCCGGCCCGCCGTGCTCGACGACCCCGAGGCCTCGCATGTGCGGGGTGGCGGGTCGGTGAGCGACAACGCCAACCGGTTCATGTTCTTCGAGCACGCCCATCCGATGGAGGGCAGTGACGGAGGGATCGTCCTCGCCTCGTACAGCTGGTCCGACGACGCCCTGAAGTGGGACGCGTACGCCGACGAGGAGCGGTATCTGCGGGCGCTCGCCGGGGTGCAGGCCGTCTTCGGGCGGCGCTGCGAGGTGTTCTTCACGACCAAGTGCAAGACCCAGTCGTGGATGCGCGACCACTACGCCTACGGGGAGGCCTCGGTGCTCTTCCCCGGCCAGCACACGGAACTGTTCCCGGACATCCCCACCTCGGAGGGGCCCATCCATTTCGCGGGGTGCCACACGTCCATCAAGCCCGCCTGGATCGAGGGCGCCTTGGAGTCCGCCGTCAGGACGGCGTTGAAGGTCCATACAGGCTGACGGTGTCCGTGCGGCCGGCCGACCGGGCCGACCGGGCCGACAGGGCTGACAGGGCTGACAGGGCTGACAGGTCGGGGTGTCGCCACGACCGGTCGGCCCTGTCGCCGGCTCACGGTGTCAGGTGCGCCTGCACGGCGGGCGCGTACCGCTGGACGACATCGTCGAGCGGTGCCGTGCGCACCTCGCCGCCCCGCGCGATGCCGTACATCACGCCGAGGCCGAGCAGCATGCCGACGGCGAGCTCGGCGCGCAGGCCGGCGTCCGGACCGTCGAGGCGCAGGGCGAGCCGGTCGCTCACCTGGGTGCGGAAGTTGGCGCGGAGCGTGTCGCCCTGGGTGCCCTGGAGCGGGGCGAAGACGATCCGCAACAGGGGGTCGGCGCCGCGTTCGCTCTGGCTGACGAGGACGTGACGGACCATGTGGCGCCCGAGTTCGGCGAGCGGCGCGTCCAGCAGGACGGCCGCGTCCTCCGCGAAGGACATCACCCGCGCGAAGAGCGTCTCCTTGTTGCCGAAGTACTTCATGATCAGCGGCGGGCTGACACCGGCCCGTTCGGCCACGGCCTTGAGCGTGATGTCCGCGTGGGCGTGGCGCGCGAGGAGGTGGCGGGCCGCGCGCAGGATCGCCGCCTTGGTGGCCTCGGCGTCCCGGCGGCTCGGACTGCCGCTGTCCGCAGCCGCCGTCCTCGCCTCAGCCGCGGCGCCCTCCCCTGCGGCCGGCTCGGTGACCGGCCTCGCGGCCGGGGGCCCCTGAACGGCGGTCGCCCGGCCGGGCCCGGCGCCGGAGGGCTTTCCGGAAGCCTGCCCCACGGCCCCGGACGCCTTCCCGGGAGCCTTCCCGGTGGACGTCTCGTAGGACTTCGAGGAATTCGACGACTTCGCGGACCTCATGATTCCTTTGCTCCCTCCAGCAGCTTTCCCGCGGCCTGTCCGCCGCGCCGGCGGCGCGAGAACCGCCCGGTCCTCTCCCGCTCGGCGCGACCCGGTATCGCCAGGGCCATCGCGCATCCGGCCAGCGCGACCGCACCGGCCATCGCGAAGGCCAGCAGATAGCCCCGCAGGCTGGGCAGCGGCAGGCCGCCGGCCGGGCTGATGTGATGCACCAGTATGGCGGCCACGGCGGCACTGCACACGGCCTGGCCGATGGTCCGCATCAGCACGTTGACGCCGCTCGCCGAGCCGGTCTGCGCGGCGGGCACCGCACCGAGGATCAGCGTGGGCAGGGCCGAGTAGGCGAGCGCCGTGCCCGCCGACACGATGGCCCCGCCGAGGATGATCACCCACAGGTCACGGCTGTCCAGGATCCGTATGCCGTACCCGCACGCGATGACGACGGCCCCCAGGGCGAGCGTCACGCGGGGGCCGCGCGACAAGGAGATACGGGCGGAGACCGGTGACAGGAAGAGCATGATCACACCGCTGGGCAGCAGGCACAGTCCGGCGCCGACGATCGACAGGCCGAGTCCGTACCCGGTGCCCGTGGGCGCCTGGACGAGCTGGGCCGTGACCAGGGAGTTGGCGTAGAAGGAGAATCCGACGAGCAGCGCGGTCAGATGCGGCAGCGCCACGCGCGGCCGGGCGGCGAGCCTGAGGTCGACCAGCGGCCGTTCGGTGCGCAGTTGCTGCCACCACCACAGGGCCAGGGTGACCACGAAGCCCGCGAACAGCCCGAGCACCGGCCCGCTGCCCCAGCCCCATTCGCCGCCCTGCGACACCGCCAGCAGCAGACAGACGAGGACCGTGGCCAGGCCGAGCGCCCCGAGGGTGTCGAACCGGCCCGGGTGCCGTACGGCCGACTCGTCCACCGCCCACCAGGCGAGTGCCACACCCGCGGCGCCCAGCGCGGCCGACACCCAGAACATGGTGTGCCAGTCCGCGTACTGCACGATGAGGGCCGCGAGCGGCAGGCCGAGGGCCGCGCCGATGCCGACCGTGGAACTCATCAGGGCGACGGCGGAGACGGTCCGCTCGGGCGGCAGTACGTCACGCAGGATGCTGATCGACAGGGGCACGACGGCCGCCGCGGCTCCCTGGAGCGCCCGCGCCGCGATCAGCACCCGGATGTCCGAGGTCAGCGCGCACAGCACCGACCCGGCCGTCATCAGGGAGAGGGCGAGGAGCAGGACGCGCTTCTTGCCGTACATGTCGCCGGCGCGGCCGAGTACCGGGGTCAGCACCGCGCCCGCGAGGAGCGTGGCGGTGACGGTCCACGACACGGCGGCGGCGGACGACCCGGTCAGCCGCGGCAGGTCGGGGAGCAGCGGTACGACGGCGGTCTGCATCACCGCCATCAGGATGCCGCCGTACGCGAGGACCGGGACCGTCAGACGGGCGCGCGGCCCGGCCGGGGACGCGGACCTCCCGGCGCGGGCCGGTTCCCTGGGTGTCGGATCCTGCATGGCACTTCCCTGAGCGCGAGGCACGGCATGGGTGAACAGCCATTCAACCTAGCGGATGAATGGCTGTTCACCAACCCATTCGGGTGACCGGTGAATTTCCATTCACCAGCTTCCCGTGATCCTTGGGCCGGAGAAATGCGTCTCGTCACGAGGCTTTCGGGCCGGGGGCCGCCGTGCGCGCGGCGTCCAGGTCCTCGATGGTTCCGCCGACCTTCGCGCGCAGCGTCTCCAGCATCTTCGGCTTCGCGCTGATGGCCCACTGCGGGCCGACGAGGTACTTGCCCCCGTACATGGAGGCACTGTCGAGCCAGGTCAGCTTGTACTTCTCGGCGGGAAAGGTGGTGATGAGGTAATCACCGTCGGCAGTGTCACAGACGCCCTCGCGCAGTTCGTCCGCGTCGGTCCGGATCCTGACCTTGCAGCCGGTCAGGTCCGCGATCACCTCGACCTTGGCCGGTGCCACCACGCCGGCGGAGGGGGCGGACATCGCCGAGGTCTCGGCCGCTTCGCCCTCCGCGCTCTTGTCCGTGTCCCCGCCGCAGGCCGTGGCCAGCGGCAACAGGGCCAGGCCGCCGACCAGGGCGACGCCGCGCACCGCGCGGGCGACGAGGGGGCGGCCGGTACGTCCTCGCTGTGGCTGCTGTGGCACGTGCCTCTCCGTATCCGTGCTGGTCCCGCGCGAGCGGGCAGGTGTTCCAGGTGGATACGGAGCAGGAGTGCCGGCCGTTCACCCCCCTCGCTCAGCCGTCGGTCCTCTCAGCTGAACGGGTCGAGCGTGATGTACGCCGTCTGCGGGTTGCCGTCGTTGACCAGCGACTCATGGGCGCCGACGTCGTCGAACGCGAAGCCGTAGGCCTTGCCGTCGGCCATCTGCTCGTGGATCTTCTTGGCGTAGTGGTTGGTCACCGCGTCCTGGTAGAAGCCGGCCGAACTGCTGTCGGGCTGATTGGAGTTGGTGAGGAGCGTGGAGCGGTTGTAGCCCGCGCACAGGGTGCGGGAGATCGGCCCGCGCACGAGGTCGTTGGGCGCGTCCAGCAGCTTGTAGCAGCCGAAGACGCTGTCCGAGTCGGGCTTCTGGAACGAGGTGACGACCGCGCCGGCGCTGTTGGTGAAGTTCATGACGTTGCCGGAGACCCTGCCGAAGTACTTGGTGGCGGGCTGGTCGGCGAACGGGGTCACCGTCAGCGTGGAGCTCGCGTACTTGGTCCACACGCGGTTGATGTAGTCGTTCATGACGGTGCTCGGCAGAGCGCCGGCCTCGATGCCGTGCCCGGGTGCGAGCGCGCGCAGGATCGTGCCGTCGGAGCGGGTCCTGATGAGATTGGCCCAGCCACCCGACTGGCTGCGCAGGGAGTTGAAGAAGGCGTTGTAGCCGCCGGCCTTGAGGTGCCCGGTGGTCTTGACGGTGCCGGCGGCGGTCTTGACGCCGACCGCGTACGGGGCCGAGAACATGTCGACCTGTGTGCTGTTGATCCACAGCCCGCCGTCGTTCAGGGTGTACTCGGTCCAGTTGAAGAGGATGTTCGCGTTCGGGTCGGACGGGTTCTGCACCGCGGGCTGCACGAGCCCGCCGGTGGTCAGTTTGAAGACCAGCTTCTGGCCGTAGGAGAAGTAGACCCGGCCGGAGAACTTCGGCATGCGGATCGTCTTGGTCTGCCCGTTGGCCGGTCCGGCGATCGAGGCGTCGGGCGCGGGGGTCGGCGGGTTGCCGCCCGCGGGCCAGGCGTGGAAGGTGCCGTTCGCGTCGGCCCAGCCCTGCTGGCCGGTCGAGAGCAGGGTCCCGATGACGTAGACGTAGACCTGGTCGCCTCGCCCGGAGCTGTTCTTGAGTTCGAGCGGGATGGTCGTGGGCACCGCGGCCTCGGCATGGGACACGGGTCCCACCGCCGTGAGTCCCGTGGCGACGGCCGCCGCGGCGACCAGGGGCACCAGCATTTTTCGCATGGCTAGCACGCTCATCCTCCTACCAGGTGGAAGCGGACCGTTCGACTCCTCATGAGAGCGCTCTCAGAGTGCTCCCATGAGGCGAACACGTCAAGGTCTAGACCAACATCGCTTGACGTCGACTTCTCGACCTGAGAGGCGCGGGTGCGGAACGTCAGCCGCGGGCCATCGCGATCGACCCCGCGAGCCGCTCCCCCGCCTCGTAGATCATGTACGGGACGCCACCGTCCGTACCGAACGAGGGGGCGGCTGCGCGGCCGTTCTCCGGCGCCGCGCTGCGGGAGTTGTAGAAGATCCCGAGGTGCGTGCGCTTGCTGAAGTCGTTGCCGACCTCGGTGATCATGATGTCGCCGCCGCTCGCCTTGTCCTTGTTGTAGACGACGTACGTGCTGTTGTTGCGGTACAGCAGGTGGGGACCGCCGACGTTGACGGCTCCGACGTCCGCGTGCCGGACGAGCGGCTGCTGGTCGAAGGTCCAGTTGCGTCCGTCGGCCGACCAGCCCCAGTGGATGTCACGGTGGTTGCTGGTGTTGTTGAGCATGAAGAGCATCACGAAGTGGGCTCCCCGGGACGGCAGTTCGTGCGGGAAGACGCGGGCGTACGACGTCTCGGTCGTACCGCTGGGCAGCATGGACGTGGACAGGACGACCTTGTCGTAGGTGAAGTTGATGCCATCCTTGGAACGGGCCAACCGCGTCGTCGTGTTCTCCCCGTGGAAGTACATCCACATCTCCTTGGATGCCTCGATCCACATCACGTGCGCGGACGCGACATGACTGACCTTGTAGTGCGGCTGCCAGTTGTTGGAGACGATCGGATTGTTCGGGTACTCCGTGAACGGGCCTTCCAGGGAGTCGCCGTACGCCAGGCAGATACCGCCGGGCGCGTCGTGCGGCCCGTAGTACAGGTAGTACCTGCCCAGCGGGTTGGCGAGCCGGCCGGCCGTGCCCCGGATGCACGGGAAGATGATCTCGCCCGTCGGGTTGTACTTCAGCTGGGACGGGGTGAGCAGGGTGCGGACGTACGAGTAGTCGGGGAATCCGCCGGGCGCGGCGGCCACGGCCGGGACAGCCCCCTCTGCGGTCAGGGCCGGGGCGGCGGCCCCGCCCGCGGTGAGGGCCGGCGCGGCCGGGGCGGTGAGCCCGCCCACGGTCAGCGCGGCGCCGGTGGCGGCACCGGCGCGCAGGAACAGACGACGGGCGGGACGCGGCTCATTCATGGTCGACTCCAGGAAGAGAAGCGGGGGTGGGTCAGGGGTCGGTCGGAGGTCGGTCAGAGGTAGGTGGCGGCGGTGACGCACAGCCCGCCGAGCGCGACGGCCCACACGTACGGCAGGGTGCGCACCATGACCTGCTGCGGGGAGACGCCCGCGTACTGGGCGGCCCACACGGTCTGGGTGCTGGTGGGGTCGGCGACGCCGAAGACCTGGTTGTACGAGGTGGCCATGCCGAGGACGACCGCGGCCGGGTAGATCCCGGTGGAGATCAGGACACCGGCGATACCGGCGCCCAGACCGAACACGTTCAGCGGCCCCCGGTACAGGCACAGCGGCACGAGCAGCGTGAAGACACCCACGAACAGCACGGCGTTCTGCGGGCTGACCGCCTTCACCAGCGGTTCGAGCGCTTCGACCGCGCCGGGCAGTTTCACCGCGGCCAGCAGGATGCCGATGGCGATGAACAGGGCGATCGGCGGGGCGGCGACCTCGAATCCGCCGTACAGGGTGCGCAGGAGGCGCTTGTTCATCTCGCGGGGGCGGGTGGTGGTGACCAGTGCGTACAGGACGCCGGCCAACAGGGAGGGGATGATGGCGAGTTCGAAGCCCAGGGCGAGGATCAGCGGCACGGCCGGGGTGAGCAGCGCGTACCAGGGGGCGTCGCCGAGCCGCTGCCGGCGGCTGGGTGAACGGGGCTTGTCCTGCACGGACTTGAGGGACCAGGTGTGCTCGACACCGCGCCGCCGCGATTCGACGAACACATACAGGACGGCGGCCACCAGGGCGAACGGGAAGAGCTTCACCATGAAGCCGCGGACGGTCGGGACGGGCAGTTCCAGGGCGGTGGAGAAGAACTGCCACAGCGGGAGTTCGAAGGGGATGCCGACGGCGATGCCCATGAGGATGGTCCCGGCGGCGGTCACCTTCGGGATGCCCACCGCGATCATGGCGGGGATGCCGATGAGGCCCGCGAGCATCGCGGCGGGCGCCGATCCGGTGACCGTGCCGACGAGTGCGGAGACCGCCAGGACCCCGAGCGCCACGACGACCGGGCGGTCGCCGCCGAACTCGACGATCTTGCGTACGAGGGTGGCGGCGACCCCTGTCTCCTCCAGGAGCTTGCCGAGCCACGAGCCCAGCACGATGGCGATCATGGTGGCGGCCAGCGCGGGCGCGCCCTCCTGGAGAACGGTGTCGATGACGCTGTTCTCGCCGGTCAGCGGTGCGCCGGCGACGAAGGCGATGACGACGGCGAGGAGGACGAGCGCGAACGCCGTGGGCAGTTTGCGGGTGAGCATGGCGGCGACACCCGCGGCCATGACGAGCAGGATGACGACACCCATGGCTCAGTTCTCTCTTCTTGGCGCGCCGACCGCGGCGGCCAGCGCGGCGGTCAGCAGGAGGGGGCTGCGGCCGAGTCCGCAGACGGTACGGGCGTAGGCGTGGGCGGCGATCTCCTCGGCCCCGGCGACATGGGCGAGGACGCGGAGGCGGCCGAGCCGCAGTGCGGTGTGCCCGATCGCCTCCTTGAGCGCGGTCCGCGTCTCCTTGTGGTGGAAGTGCTCGTGCGCGCTCTCGTGGGCGAGGGCCGCGGCGCGCACGGACCCCACGGGGTACCAGGCGCGCCAGCCGAGTTCGTCGATCAGCCGCTCGGCGCGGTCGACGGTGTCGGTGTAGATCTCGACGGTGGCCGGGCGCGAGGTGTAGCGGGCGAGCAGCAGTTCTTCGAGTCCGTCGGCGCGTTCCACGATCCGGGCGCGGCACGGCCCGGGTTCGAGGGCCGCGCCGAACGCGGTGGCGGCCTCGGCCCAGCGGCGCAGGAGGGCGGGGTCGCGGCCCTCGTGGGTGGGGGTGCCGGCGAGCAGGCGTACCGCGAGATCGAGGTCGTCGGTGGCCTGGTGGGCGGCCGGGTCCGCGGTGGCCGCGAGGGCACGGTTCACGACCGCACCTCCACCACGGCCACCACGGGCTCGTCGGCGGCCCGGTCCCGCATCTCGCTGCGGGCCAGGGCGAGCAGCGGCTGCGGTTCGAGGACTCCGGAGAGGTCGGCGATCCGGGAGCCGAGCAGCAGCCGCAGCGCGGGCGCCCGGACACCGCCGTCGCCGTACGAGGTCGCCTCGCGCACGAGGGTGCTCAGCAGTTCGGGGGCGGCCCCGACGGTGGTGGCGGCCACCTGCGCGTCGGAGGCGTGCAGTCGAACGACACCGTCGGCGTCCACGACACGTACGGGATGCCGGGGAGCGCGCAGGCGGCGGCGTACCTCGGTGCCGTACACCGTGTGGACGGGGGTGCCGGCGAGGACGCGGACCCGGTCGGGGTCGGTCTTGAGGCTGGCGGCCGCCGCGGCGAGGCGTTCGCCGTCGTCGGCGCTGTGCGAGCGGTCCTGGGTACGCAGTTCGGTGGCGCCGGTGGCGATGGCGCGGACGGTGCTGGTCTGCGGGTCGACGGTCACCTCGACCTCGACCCCGTCGGCGGCGGCGCCCTGGGCGACGACGGCCTGCTCGGCCTCGGCGCGTACGGCGAGGATCTGCTCCTGGGTGGCGCCGGGGATGATCCGTTCGATCTGCTCGCGCACCAGGGCCAGGGCCACCCCGATCGGGCTGATGACCTCGTTGTGGCGGGCGATCCTGCCCTCCATGCCGGTGAGCGCCGCGAGATGCGGGGTGACGGTGGCGGCGCCTCCCCCGCCGCCGACGAGGACGGCGGTGTCGGTGTCGAGCCGGTAGTCGCGGACGATCTTGTCCACCACCGACTTCACCTGCTCGGCGCCCGCGTCGAGGATGCGGGCGGCGGCCGTCGGCACGTCCACGCCCAGGGCGGCGGCGAGCGGGGCGAGGGCGGCCTTCGCCACCTCCTGGTCGCAGCGCGCGAAGTCCCCTTCCGGCACGCGGCCGAGCGCGTTGGCGGCGCAGGTCATGGTGAGGGCGTACCGGCCGCCCGCCGCGTCCAGGACGACGTGGTCGGCCGGGTCGTCGGGCATCGGACGCACGGTGGCCAGGGTGGCGTCGCGCAGGTCGGCCGGGTCGGCGAAACAGGCATAGGGCAGCCCCGCGATATGGGCGCTGCGCGGTCCGACGGCGGTGACACGGGCCCGGCCGCCGTGTCCCTGATCACCGTGGCCGAGGTCGACGCGCACCATCGAGCCGCCGCCGACACCGACCGTGCGGACGTCGAGGGCGTTGAGGTACGAGGTCTTGCCGAGCATCGTGGCGTGCCGGACGGCGACCTTGCCCCGGCGTACGACGCTGATGTCCGTGGAGGTGCCGCCCGTTTCGAGGAAGACGCCCTCGCTGATGCGCTCCTGCATCAGGGCCCCGGCGACTCCGGCCGCCGGTCCCGACAGCACGGTCAGCAGCGGGCGCCGGCGCATCTCGTCGAGTGCCATGACTCCGCCGTCGCAGCGCATGACCATGAGCGGCGCGGTGATGCCCGCCTTGGTGATGGACGCGTCGACGAGGTCGGCGGTGGCCAGCATGCGCGGCAGGATGGCCGCGTTGACGACGGCGGTCCGGGTCCGCTTGTGCAGCCCGTACAGCGAGGTGATCTCGTGCGCGGCCGTCATCGGGAGCCCTGCGGGGCGCGCGGTCTCCAGTACGGCCCGCTCGCCCTCGGGCCGGTCGACGGCGAACGGCTCGGTGGCGACGAGGACTTGGGCGCCCGCTACCGTGACCTGCTCGACCGCGGCGCGTACGGCGCCCGTGTCGTCGGGGTCGGCGACATGGGCGTAGGCGAGCGGAAGCCGTTTCCCGGGGGCGAGTTCGAGGCGGCCGAGGGCCGCGAGGCGGCGGGTGAGGACGGCGCCGGGTCCGGTGCCGATGCCGATCAGGCCGACGGTGGCGACGTCACCCTCCAGCAGGGCGTTGGTCGCCTGGGTGGTGCCGTGGGCCAGGAACGCGACGTCGGCGGGATCGCGGTCGATCTGCCGCAGCAGCCGGTCCAGTGCCTCGACGATGCCGTGGGCGACACCGTCCTCGTGGTGGTGGCTGGTGGGGACCTTGACCTGGCCGAGCAGGCTCAGTGTCGTGGCGTCCACGGCCACGGCGTCGGTGAAGGTTCCGCCGACGTCGATGCCGACGCGGATTCTGTGGGTGGTCATGTCTGGGCACCTCCTTGTGCTCTGTCAGTCATGCGCAACACCGGTCGGGCCGGACGCGGGCCGAGCAGCCGGTCCGGCCCTCCCTTCGGTCTCAGTAGCCCCGTACGTCGGGCCAGTGGCGCTGTACGCCGGCCCGGTCGAGGCCGCGGGCGAACTCCTCGAACCGCTTGTCCTCGGCCTGCACCTGGTGGGGTTCGACGTCCTCGGCCAGGCAGTGGGCGGCGAGCGCGCCGGCGACCTCGCCGATGTTCCACTCCACGGGGTGGAGCCGGTAGCAGCCGTTGGTGATGTGGGTGGTGCCGATGTTCTTGCCGGCGGGCAGCAGATTGCGGACCCGCCTCGGCACGAGTGCGCCCAGCGGGATCTCGAAGGGCACCGAGCCGATGTCGATGTAGTTGTCGCCGCCGGTCGAGGGATGCAGGTCGATGCGGTAGTTGCCGACCCCGACGGAGTCCCGGTACTTGGTGCCGCCGTAGGGGCCGACGAGGTCGATCGCCACGTCGTGCTCGGTGACGGTGGTGACGGCCTCGATGCGGCGCGACTCACGGACGTACGGCGCCTTCGCGAGGCCGTCCGGGGTGCCGGTCACGTCCGGGCGCGGACGCAGGCCCGGAAATCCGGTGCCGCCGTCCTGGCGGGGCGCCTCGGTCTGCAGCCAGTACAGGACCGACAGCGACAACTGCCGTGCCCCGGCGACCGCTTCGGCGCCGGTCTGTGCGCCCGCCCCGACGAGCGGCTTCAGCCAGTAGTCGTTGAGCGGCCAGTTGACGAGGGTGATGTCGGAGTCGAAGGCGCCGGGGCGGTGCAGTTTGCGCGCCAGGATCCGGCGGAAGCCCCACAGTTCCTTGTCCCCGGCGTCCGCGCTCTGGTCGGCGCTGACGGCGAGCGGGTCCAGCTCCGGGTTGGGCTCGAACGTACGCGGTACGGACTCCAGCGAGCGGGGGTCCGGCGCCTGGAAGCCCAGCAGCGGTCCGGGCCAGAAGTCGGGCCGGTACGCGCGCCAGAAGTCGTAGTCGGCGGGCCGCTCGACGGTGTGGTCCTCGCCCTCGTGGTGGGAGAGCGCGAAGCACACGGTGATGCCCTGCTGGTTGAGCGGCTGGGCCTCGTCCGGGGCGTGCGGCTCGTCGTACGCGGACCGCGCCTCGGCCCCGGTGACGTGCTCGACGCCCGCGAGGTCGAGGAGTTCACCGGTCTCGGTCGCGTCGATGACGTACCGGGCGGAGACGGTGACCTGCCGGCCGCTGTCCTGGCGGTGCTCCAGCGTCACGGAGCGTACGACATCGTTGTCGGCCTCGGCCGCGACGGGTCGGTGGTCGGTGAGGACGGTCAACCGGCCGGCGGCCCGGTGGGGCGCGAGCATCGCCTCGATGACGGCGAGCGCGACACGCGGTTCATGGCAGAGCTTGCTCACCCGTCCGGCGCCCGGGTTGAGGTCCGTGAGGGCCAGTGCCTCGGCGCGCAGCGGATACCACTGCCGGTAGAACTGCCGGATGCCGTCGCGCAGTTGCCGGTACGAGGCGGTGGTGCCGAACTGCTCGACCCAGGGATGCTCGTCTGGCGGCACGGCCTGTGACGTGAGCTGTCCGCCGAGCCAGTCGGTCTCCTCGGTGAGCACGACCGTGCGTCCGGCCCGGCAGGCCGCCAGCGCGGCGGCCACGCCGCCGAGCCCGCCGCCCACGATGAGGATGTCGGCTTTCGGTATCACGCTTCTCCTTGCTGGTGGTTCAGCTGCTGCTTCAGCCGTGGTCGTCCGCTGGTGCGGCCGGTGGTTCGTCCGCTGGTGCGGCGGGTAGTTCGTCCGCTGGTGCGGTCGGTGGCTCGTCTACTGGTCTCGGCTGCTGGCTTCGTCCGCTGGTTGATCTCGTGCGCTGCGCGCCGGCGTCAGGGCCCCTCAGGTGGGCTCCCGGTGGTCGCGCCGGCCCGGAAGGCGCAGGCGACCAGGGGTTCCTCCGCCGCCTCCCCCGCCACGAGCGCTGCCAGCATGCGGACCGCTGCCGCGCCCAACTGGTGCCGTGGCACGTCGAATCCGGTGGGCTGCGGATCCCCTGCGAGGTCGGAAGGGGGGCTGCCGAGGAGCGCGAGGGACAGGTCGCCCGGGCAGGTGAGACCGGCCTCGTCGACGGCTGTGTGCAGGGCCCGCCAGGCACCCCCGGTGTCGGTCTCCTCCGCGACGAACGCGGTTACGCCCTCGGCGAGCCAGCTCCGCAGCCGTTCGGCAGTGACCTCGCGCCGGGGGTCCGCGCAGCGGAAGACGGCCTCGGACCCGCCGGGCAGTCCGGCCGCCTCCAGCCCCGCCAGGAAGCCCAGTTGGCGGTCGGTGGAGGCGGGCGCGTCGTCGTCTTCACGAACGAGGACGATCCTGCGGTGCCCCAAGGACGCCAGATGCCGGACCACTTCGCTGCTGGCGCTCACGTAGTCGGCGCCGACCCAGGACAGCCCCTCCAGTTCCTCGCGGCGGCCGAGGTGCACCACCGGGAAGCCGTCGGCGACCATCCTCTTCAGCTCGGCGATCGGGACATGCCGGCCGAGGAACAGACAGCCGTCCGCGAGCCGGACCCGGTTGAGCGCCTCGGGCCCGGCCGCCTTGGCACCGCCGGAACTCGACCCCGTGAACAGCACCAGGTCGTAACCGCGCGCGGCGGCCTCCCGCTCCACCCCGACGAGGAAGGGGTAGTAGGAGTGCTCCACGTCCGTCGGGAAGGTGGCCGTGAAGCTGTAGACGCCGAGCAGGTTGTTGCGGGCCGCCGCCAGCCGCTGGGCCGCCGGGTCCGGTACGTAGCCGAGGCTGCGGGCCGCGTCGAGCACCCGCTGCCGTGTCTCGTCCGAGATCGCCGAGCCCTGTGCCTTCGCCGACAGCACGAGCGACACCGTGGCCTGGGACACTCCGGCCAGCCGGGCGACCTCCGCCTGCCGCGGCCGGGACGTACGCCCGGTCGCCGCGGGCGTCCGCCCACGCCTGGGGCCCTTCCTGGGCTGCTCCACCATGCTCCTCACCCGGCCGCCGAGGGCCGACACCAGCTTGTTAATGCGTATAAGTAATGCGCATTAGCAGAACTGTGGGGCGCTTTCACGGCGCCGGTCAAGGGGTGCGACACGACTTCTTCCTCCGCCGGGTCCGCTGCGGAGTGCGGCCGAACATGAACATTCAACCGGGCCATTGACCCGTCAACCGGTTCCGGTTAACGTCCACGCCGAGCCTTTCCCAGGACCAGCCCCTGTGCCCCCACCGCAGTGTTCGGCAAGCCTTCGGGAGTCCATCCATGCGTGCCAGACGATCGCCACTCGCAGCTCTCGCCCTCGCTCTGACAACGATGTCGGCCCTGTTGATCCAGGCCGCCTCCGCTTCCGCCGCGGCCCCCGAGAAGGCGGCGGCGCCCGCGGCGACCGTGTGCAACAAGTACTGCGACGCACGGGATCCCGCCCTCAGCGGCCAGGACCGCAGGCCCGTCACCGCCACGCTCTTCTCGCGGACGTTCGAACTGCACTTCAACGACGCGGACGCCATGGGCTGGGCCTCCGTCGGCAACGGCGGCCCCGGGGACGAGGTGTGGCTGGACCGCTCCTACGACGGCGGCCGGACCTGGGCCTCGAACAGCCGCCTGGGCGCCACGAAGATCCCGGCGGGCCGGACGGGCTGGCGGACGCTGATGTACAACGTCGACGACTGGGCGGGCCACGACGTCGGGGCCCTGCGCGCCTGCGGCAAGGCCGCCGACCGCACCGACATCGTCTGCACACCGTGGGCCCGCTCGACCTGGAACGCCGGCGACCGGCGCACCGCGGCGGCCACCGCGCAGATGCAGTTCTACAACTACGGCACCGGCCTGTTCGACACCACCGGCTGGTGGAACTCCGCCAACGCGCTGCACGCGATCATCGACAACATCCGGGTCACCGGCATGCAGAGCTACCGGTACGCCATCGGCCGCACGTACGACCTGCAACTGGGTGCGGCCGACGGGCAGTTCCGCAACGACTACATCGACGACACCGGCTGGTGGGGCCTGACCTGGATCGCGGCGTACGACCTCACCGGCGACCCCCGCTATCTGGCCACGGCGCGGGCCGACGCGGACTACATGGCGTCCTACTGGGACAGCACCTGCGGCGGCGGGGTGTGGTGGAGCACCGCGAAGACCGTGAAGAACGCCATCCCCAACTCTCTGTACATCGAGCTGAACGCCGCCCTGCACAACCGCATCCCGGGCGACACCACCTACCTTCAGCGTGCGAAGGCGGACTGGAGCTGGTTCCAGGGGACCGGCATGATCAACGCCGACCAGACGGTGAGCGACGGCCTGAGCATGAGCACCTGCAAGGTCGGCGACAGCACGGTCTGGTCCTACAACCAGGGCCAACTCGTCGGCGGACTGGTGGAGTTGCACAAGGCCACGGGTGACTCCTCGGTGCTCGCCGCCGCCCGCCGGATCGCCGACGCCAACATTGTCTCCGGCAAGCTCAACACCTCGGCGGGCATCCTCAGGGACCCCTGCGAGTCGGGTGACTGCGGCGCCGACGGCGCGTCCTTCAAGGGCGCCGACGTACGCGGCCTGGCGAAGCTGAACGCGGTCCTGTCCGACCGCCCGTACACCGCCTACCTCAACAAACAGGCCGCCCAGGCCTACGCCGCCGACCGCAATCCGCTCGACCAGTACGGCCTGCGCTGGTACGGCCCGCTGGACAGGACGGACGCGGCGCGGCAGCAGAGCGCTCTCGATCTGATGAACGCGGCGTCCTGAGAGTCTCCGGGCGGGCCGGACGCGCAGCCCGGGCCGGTGGACGTCACGTCCACCGGCACCGGCACCGGCACCGGCACCGGGCGATATCGCAGACGTGCGGGTCCGTCGTGGCTGGGCGCGCAGTTCCCCGCGCCCCTGAAAGGCCGCGTACCTCGACGTCATTCCCGGAAAGGGCGGTGACCGCGGAAGCGCTTCGACGTAGGCTCCCGGAGCCCCACTCAGGGGTACCCGAGACCACTCCCGCGGCCGCACTCCACAGGGACGGACATGACGTACTTCGACAACCCCGTCATACCCGGCTTCAGCCCCGACCCCAGCATCTGCCGGGTCGGCGACGACCACTACCTGGCGACGTCCAGTTTCGAGTACGTACCCGGCGTGCCCCTGTGGCACAGCCGGGACCTGGTGCACTGGCGGCTGATCGGGCATGCGCTGGACCGGCCGTCGCAGCTGGCGCTGCCCGACACGGCCCCCGCCTCCACGGGCGTGTACGCGCCCACGCTGCGCCACCACGACGGACTGTTCTGGCTGATCACGACCGTGGTCGCCGGGGCGGGCACCATCCTGGTGACCGCCGAGGACCCGGCGGGACCCTGGTCGGATCCGGTACCGGTCGGGATTCCGGGCATCGACCCGGACCTGGCCTGGGAGGAGGACGGAACCTGCTGGTGCGTCTTCTCGGACGGCGGGATCCGAGGGGTCCGCATCGACCCGAAGTCCGGCGAACTGCTGGGCGATCCGGTGCCGATGTGGTCGGGCAGCGGACTGCAGTATCCGGAGGGGCCGCACCTCTACCGGATCGACGACTGGTGGTACCTGCTTCTGTCGGAGGGCGGCACCGAGCGCGGTCACGCCCTGTCGGTGGCCAGGTCGCGCACACTGCCGGGTCCTTTCGAAGCGCATCCGGCCAACCCCGTCCTGTCCCATCGCAGTACGAACCATCCGGTGCAGAACACCGGCCACGGCGATCTCGTACAGGCGCAGGACGGCACCTGGTGGATGGTGCTGCTGGGCACCAGGCCCCGGGGTGACACGCCGATGTACCACGGTATGGGCCGGGAGACGTTCCTGGCGCCGGTGCGGTGGGAGGACGGCTGGCCACTGCCCGGACCACTGGAACCGCGTGCGCAGGCTCCGGCGCTCACCCCGCACCCCTGGCCGCGGGAGGCGGACCGCGACGACTTCGACTCCCCCGCGCTCGCGCCGTGCTGGGTGTCTCTTCGACACAGCGACCCCGAGGCCGTGCGGCTCGACGAGCGGCCGGGCCACCTGGTCCTGCACGCCCGCGCGGACAGTCTCGACACACCGGGCGCGCTCTTCGTCGGACGGCGGCAGCGCGACCCCGACTGCACCGCGCGGACGCTCATCGAGGTCTCGGACGGCGGCCGGGGCGGGCTCGCGGTGCGCCTGGACGAGGCACACCACTACGCGGTGGAGGTCGCCGACGGCACGGTCCGCGCGGTCGCCAGGATCGGCCCACTAAGCCGGTCGATCGCCGAACGGGCCGTACCCGCGGGCCCGTTGAGGCTGCGCATCGACATCACCACCTCCGACGTCCTGCCGCCCACGGTCACCTCCCGCGACCCGGCCGCGCCTCCCCCGCCCGGTCTGCGCGCCGGCGGCCCCGACACACTCCGCCTGGGCTATGAGACGGACGGCGGCGGCTTCGAGATCCTCGCCGAACTCGACGGCCGCTACCTGACCACCGAGGTCGCCGGGGGCTTCACCGGCCGGGTCCTCGGCATGTACGCCACCGGGGGCAGCGCGGCCTTCGACTGGTTCGAGCTGCGGTCGGCCTGACCGGGGTCGTCAGGGATCGCGGAGAGCCCCGCTCGCGGTCACCTCAGCGGGCCGCCGGGGCCCTCCTCGCTGCGCCGGTTGGCGAGGTCGATCTCCGCCATGTGTTCCTCGGCCCAGGCGCGGACCATGGCCAGCGGCCCTTCCAGCGAGAGGCCCAGCGGGGTCAGCCGGTAGTGCACCCGGGGCGGCACCGTCGGTTCCACCCGGCGGTCGACCAGGCCGTCCCGGGCCATGTTCTGCAGGGTGACCGACAGCATCTTCTGTGAGACGCCGGCCATCCTGCGCTGCAGTTCGGCGAAGCGCACCTCGTCCGGCGACGCCTCCGCCAGCACCTTGACGGCCATCGACGTCCACTTGGTGCCGATCCGGTCGAGCAGCCGGCGGGTCGGGCACTGCGGCGAGAACAGGTCTCCCCGGCCTGGCTCACGACCCGGCTCGGACGAGGACGACGGGGACGACGGGGACGACGGGGACGACGAGGGCGTAGGGGTCACCTCGGGCTCACCACCTGTGGAAGGAGTGCGGTCTTGGCCCTCCCACGGTACTTACCTATCGTTTTGTTGTCACCATTGGTAACCACCCGAGGGGTCCATGTGCCCGCCACATCCAGCCGTACGTCCAGCCCGTCCAGCCCTTCCAGCCCGTCCGGTGATGCCCGGTCCGCTCATGACGGGCCCGCCGTGGAGCTCCGGCGGATCAGGGCCAACGGCGTCGACCTCAACGTGGCCCTGGCCGGCGAGGGCCCGGCCGTCCTGCTGCTCCACGGCTTCCCGCACACCTGGCAACTGTGGACCGACGTCCTGCCCGCACTGGTCGGCCGCCACCGGGTGATCGCACCGGACCTCCGGGGCTTCGGAGCGAGCGCACGCGAGGAGAGCGGGTACGACGCCGGCACGCTCGCGACCGACGCCGAAGCCGTCCTCGACGCCCTCGGGGTCACTTCGGCGGCGGTGGTCGGTATCGACGCGGGCACCCCGCCGGCCTTCCTGCTCGCCATGCGCCGCCCCGGTCTCGTCCGGCAACTCGTGCTCATGGAGTCCCTGTTGGGCACACTGCCGGGCGCCGAGAAGTTCCTCGCCCACGGAGCACCATGGTGGTTCGGCTTCCACGCGGCGCCCGGCCTCGCGGAATCCGTGCTCACCGGGCACGAGGGCGAGTACATCGACTGGTTCCTCGACGCCGGCACGCTCGGACAGGGCGTACGCCCCGCTCTCCGGGACGCCTTCGTGGCCGCGTACACCGGTACCGAGGCCCTGCGCTGCGCCTTCTCGTACTACCGCGCACTGCCCACGAGCGCCCGGCAGGTACGGGAAGCCGTCCGTGCGGCGCGGCTGACCGTCCCCACGCTGGCCATCGGCGCCCGGCCGGTGGGCAGGGCGCTGGAACAGCAGCTACGGCCTGTGGCGGATCATCTCGTCGGCCATGTCATCGAGGACTGCGGCCACATCATTCCGCTGCATCGCCCCGACGAACTTCTCGGGCTGCTGAGGCCCTTCCTGGCGGCGGGAGATGAGGGCAAGCAGGAATAACCACTCCTTGCCACTCTCAACGTATAGCGCACCGGGGGGCTTGCGGCAAGGCCCCCGTCCTGCTGCAGAATCTCGCACTCAAGGCGAGTAACCGCAGAAAAGGGTGATTCACGAAGTGCGTGCGTTTTTGCCGGTCGACGGTCCGCGCGGCGATGCCGAACCGGGAGGAGCCGATGACATGGACTCTTTGATCACGAGCGCGTTCGACCTTCCCGACCACCTCTCCCCCAAGGCCGATCCGCTGCTGATCGGCGGCGACGAGAGGCACTTCGCGGCCATCGCGGAGAGCCTCGACCAGGCGATCGCCGAACTGTCCGGCCGGCTGGACGCCGAGCGCAGAGCACCCGGCGGCATCGGCCGGGAGGCGATGGAGCGCGACGCGGAGATCCACCGGCTGACCGCCCGGCTGCGAGCCCTGCGCCGCTTCGGCCTGGACCTGTGCCTCGGGCACATCGTCGGCGCGGACGACCCCGAGCCCCTGTACATCGGACGGCTCGGCCTCACCGACGGCGACGGACGACGGCTCCTGATCGACTGGCGCTCCCCCGCGGCGGAGCCGTTCTTCGCGGCGACCCACGCCAACCCGCTGGGGCTCGCGAGCCGTCGCAGGTACCGCTGGACCCGCGGCCGGATCAGCGACTACTGGGACGAGGTGTTAACCGCCGACGGAGTCGAAGGGCATGCCGCGCTCGACGACCACTCGGCCTTCGTCGCCAGTCTGGGCAGCACCCGCTCCAGCCGGATGCGGGACGTGCTGACCACCATCCAGGCCGACCAGGACGCGATCATCCGCGCCGGATCCCGGGGCGCGCTCGTCGTCGACGGCGGTCCGGGCACCGGCAAGACGGTCGTTGCCCTGCACAGGTCCGCCTACCTCCTCTACTCCGACCCCCGTCTCGGTCACCGCCGGGGCGGAGTGCTGTTCGTCGGCCCGCACCAGCCGTATCTGGCGTACGTGGCCGATGTCCTGCCCAGCCTCGGGGAGGAGGGTGTGCAGACCTGCACGCTGCGGGACCTCGTCGCCGAGGGGGCCGGAGCGCCGGACGAGACCGACGCGGAGGTGGCCGCGCTGAAGTCGTCCGCGCACATGGTCGGCGCGGTCGAGACGGCTGTCAGGTTCTACGAGGAGCCGCCCGCCAAGGGGATGACCGTCTCGACGCCCTGGGCCGATGTCCGGCTGAGCGCCGAGGACTGGGCGGAAGCCTTCGAGACGCCGGGCCCAGGCGTCCCGCACAACGAGGCACGCGATCAGATCTGGGAGGCCCTGCTCACGATCCTGCTGGACAAGCACGACGACGACATCCCGCTCGATCTGTTCCGCAGGGCGCTGCTGCACGACGAGGAGCTGACCGGGGCCCTCGACCGCGCCTGGCCGCTGCTCGAAGCGGCCGATGTCGTCGGGGACCTGTGGTCGGTGCCCGCCTATCTGCGGATGTGTGCTCCCTGGCTCGGCCCCGACGACGTACGCAGGCTGCAGCGCGCGGAGCCGCAGGCGTGGACGGTGTCCGATCTGCCGATCCTGGACGCGGCGCGGCAGCGGCTCGGCGACCCGGAGTCGGCGCGGCGCAGGCGGCGCCACGAGGCCACCCTCGCCGCCCAGCGCGAGCGCATGGGGCAGGTCGTCGACAATCTGATTGCGGCAGCGGCCGACTCGGGCGCGGACGGTGACGACGGCGAGGGCCTGGTGACGATGCTGCGCGGCGAGGACGCCAAGGTCAGCATGGTCGACGAGTCCGAACTGCCCGCCGCCGCACCGGATCTGCTCGCCGGTCCGTTCGCGCACGTCGTCGTCGACGAGGCCCAGGAGCTGACCGACGCGCAGTGGCAGATGCTGCTGCTGCGCTGCCCGTCCCGGAGCTTCACCATCGTCGGGGACCGCGCGCAGGCCAGGCACGGGTTCACCGAGTCGTGGCGGGAGCGGCTGGAGCGGATCGGGCTCGACCGGATCGAGGTGGCCTCGCTCAGCGTCAACTACCGGACCCCGCAGGAGGTCATGGCAGAGGCCGAGCCGGTCATCAGGGCCGCGCTCCCGGACGCCAACGTGCCGACCTCCATCCGCAGCAACGGCGTTCCCGTCGTCCATGGCTCGGTCGCGGAGCGGGACGCGATCCTCGGCACCTGGCTCGCCGCGCACACGGACGGGATCGCGTGCGTGATCGGCGATCCGACGTTCCGGTCCACGCCTCGCGTCCGGTCGCTGACGCCGGAACTGTCCAAGGGGCTCGAATTCGACCTGGTCGTCCTCGTCGACCCGCAGACGTACGGGACGGGTGTCGCGGGAGCGGTCGACCGCTATGTCGCGATGACCCGGGCGACCCGGCAACTGGTCGTCCTCACCGGCGGCTGAGCCCGGCGGGGTCCGCGCGACCGCCGGGTGGCGCTCCCTGCCTGGTGATCGCGAGGACCCGCCGTCCGTCGCCTACGTTTGTCCGTGTACGCCGCATACGCTTGTCCGTCGCCATGTTCCGGCATACCGTGCCGCGGTGAAGCTCTTCTCGCTCGCCTGGACCGCGCTGCGCACGGCGGTCGCCGAGGTCCCGGACGAGGACTTCGAGCAGCCGTCCGGCTGTACGGGGTGGCTCGTCCGGGATCTGGTGTGCCACCTGGTCATCGACGCCCAGGACATCCTGATCACCCTGGTCACCCCCGCCGACACCGAACCGACCGTGGACGCGGTCACTTACTGGCAGCTCGGCGGGACCCCGGCCGGCGAGGATCCCCTGGACGCGCTGATCCCCCGGCTGGCCGCCGCGTACGGGGAACCGGAGCTGCTGAAGTTCCACTTCGACGACGTCGGTTCCGCCGCGGGCCGCGCCGCCGGACTCGCCGATCCCACCGCCCGCGTCGGTACCCGCGACGAGGTGCTGACCGTCGGCGACTACCTGTCCGTGTACGTCCTCGAAGCGACCCTGCACCACCTCGACCTGATCTCCCGGCTGACCTCGACCACCCAGCCGCCCGCCGAGACCCTGGCGGCGGCTCGCGCGTCCCTGGAGCAGATCGCCGGGGCTGCGTTCCCGGCCTCGTTCTCCGACAAGGCCGCGCTGCTGATCGGCACGGGACGGCGGACACCGACCGACGTGGAGAAGACCGCGCTGGGCGCCCTCGCCGAGCGGCTGCCGCTGGTGCTGGGCTGAGCCGGCGTCCGGTCCGGGGCGGGTACGAAGCCGGCCGGTCGGTCGGCGCCCGCCGTGACAGACCCCTGACCTTGGACCAGACCCCTGACCTGGGACCAGGCTCCTGACCTGGGCCGTTCGCCGCGCGGCCGCATCGCACCCCCGCCGGTGCGCCCCCGGCGGTGCCCTTCTAGGGTGCCGCCATGGACTCGCAGCGCTACCTCTCAGAACTGTTCTCCCTGGACGGCCGGGTCGCCCTGGTGACCGGCGGCAGCTCCGGCATCGGGCGGGGCATCGCGGAAGCGCTGGCGCGCGCCGGGGCGAGTGTGGTCGTCGTGGCGCGCAAGGAAGCGGAACTGGCCGCAACGGTCCGGGAGTTGGAGGCACTCGGTTGCCGTGCGGCCCGGGTGAGCGCTGATCTCGGTACGCGTGACGGGGTGCGCGAGGCCGCCGAGCAGGCGGTCGAGGCCTTCGGCGAGCCCGACATCCTCGTCAACTGCGCGGGGATCAACCTCCGGCCGCCGATGAGTGAGCTGAGCGACGAGGTCTGGGACACCACCATGGCCCTGAACCTGGACGCGCCCTTCCTGCTGGGCCGCCGCTTCGGCCCGGGCATGGCCGAGCGGGGCTTCGGGCGGATCATCCACGTCACCTCGCAGCAGGCACACCGCGCCTTCGTCCAGAGCGGTGCCTACGGCGTCTCGAAGGGGGCGCTGGAGTCCCTGGCCCGCTCCCAGGCGGAGGCCTGGTCGCCGTACGGGGTCACCGTCAACACACTGGTGCCGGGCTTCGTGATGACGCCGCTGAACCGGCGTCTGTCGTCCGACCCGGAGAAGGTGGCGGCCCTGGCGGCGCGCACGATGGTCGGACGCAACGGCCTCGCGGAGGACTTCGCGGGCGCGGCGGTCTTCCTGGCGAGCGCCGCCTCCGCGTACGTCACCGGTCAGTCGGTCTTCGTCGACGGCGGCTTCTCCGTGCACTGAAAAGTTTTCCACGACCGGGCCGGGACCCGTAGGGTGGCCGGTGCAGCTGGTTCGCCCCGTCCGCCAGGCGGGTGCGTCGCAAGAGGGAACCCGGTGGGAATCCGGGACTGCCCCGCAGCGGTGAGTGGGAACGACCGCCGTCACACGCACTGGGCCCGGCCGGGTCTGGGAAGCGACGGCCAGTAGGTGTCCTCCGGACGGAGGGCGTGCCCGCGAGTCCGAAGACCTGCCAACTGCCCGTGCGCGAACCATTCGTGCGCGGAGATCCCGGTGACCTCGTGGGCGGGTCGGCGTACTTGACCGAGCGGACGACCGCGCTCTGCGCGCGAGTCGGAGTCCGTCCGGTCCGTCACCCCTTCGCGCTCGCGTCCCGTCCCGGGATCCCAGGGAGATATCTCGCGAAGGAGATTTCCGTGACAGCGCAGTCCGCAGCCGCGGCGGCACGGGCCACCGTGTACGGCTACCCCCGCCAGGGACAGAACCGGGAACTGAAGAAGGCCGTCGAGGGCTACTGGAAGGGCCGGGTCGACGCCGACACCCTCCGGGCCACCGCAGCCGAGCTGCGCCGGGCCAACTGGCGGCAGCTGGCGGAGGCCGGCATCCATGAGGTTCCCACCGGTGACTTCTCGTACTACGACCACGTCCTGGACGCCGGTGTCATGGTCGGTGCGATCCCCGCACGCCACCGCGCGGCCGTCGAGGCCGACGCGCTCGACGGCTACTTCGCCATGGCGCGCGGCACCCAGGACGTGGCGCCGCTGGAGATGACCAAGTGGTTCGACACGAACTACCACTATCTGGTGCCCGAGTTGGGCCCGGACACCGTCTTCACGGCCGACTCCGGCAAGCAGGTCGCGGAGTTGAAGGAAGCCCTCGCGCTCGGGCTCACCGCACGTCCCGTCCTCGTCGGACCCGTCACCTATCTCCTGCTCGCCAAGCCCGCGCCGGGTGTCGCCGCCGACTTCGACCCGCTCACCCTCATCGACCGGCTGCTGCCCGTGTACGCCGAGATCGTCGCCGATCTGCGCGCCGCGGGGGCGGAGTGGGTCCAGCTCGACGAGCCCGCTCTGGTGCAGGACCGCACACCGGCCGAGCTGACCGCGGCCACCCGCGCCTACCGGGATCTCGGCGCTCTGACCGACCGTCCGAAGCTGCTGGTGGCGTCCTACTTCGACCGCCTCGGCGACGCCCTGCCGGTGCTGGCCAAGGCACCGGTGGAAGGTCTGGCACTGGACTTCACCGAGGCCGCCGCGGCCAACCTGGACGCGCTCGCCGCCGTGGGCGGACTGCCCGGCAAGCGTCTGATCGCCGGAGTGGTCAACGGCCGCAACATCTGGGTCAACGATCTGGAGGCATCCCTCGCCACCCTCGGCACCCTGCTCGGCCTGGCCGACCGCGTCGACGTGGCCGCCTCCTGCTCCCTCCTCCACGTCCCCCTCGACGCCACCGCCGAACGCGACATCGAGCCGCAGATCCGCCGCTGGCTCGCCTTCGCCCGGCAGAAGACCGGCGAGATCGTCACTCTCGCCAAGGGGCTCGCGGGCGGCACCGGCGCGATCGCCGCCGAACTCGCCGCCAACCGGGCCGACCTGGCCTCCCGCGCCGGGTCCGCGATCACCCGCGACCCCGCCGTACGGGCCCGGGCCGCCGCCGTCACGGACGCCGACGCCCGCCGCTCGCGGCCGTACACCGAACGGGCCGCGGCCCAGCGCGCCCATCTCGGCCTGCCGCTGCTGCCGACCACCACCATCGGCTCGTTCCCCCAGACGACGGAACTGCGCACGGCACGGGCCGACCTGCGCGCCGGGCGGATCGACAGCGCCGGGTACGAGGAGCGCATCAGGGCCGAGATCGGCGAGGTGATCTCGTTCCAGGAGAAGACCGGCCTCGATGTGCTCGTGCACGGCGAGCCCGAACGCAACGACATGGTCCAGTACTTCGCCGAACAGCTCACCGGCTACCTGGCCACCCAGCACGGCTGGGTCCAGTCCTACGGCACACGGTACGTCCGGCCGCCGATCCTGGCCGGAGACATCTCCCGCCCCGAACCCATGACGGTGCGCTGGACGACGTACGCCCAGTCGCTCACCGCCAAGCCGGTCAAGGGCATGCTGACCGGGCCCGTCACCATGCTCGCCTGGTCCTTCGTCCGTGACGACCAGCCGCTCGGCGACACCGCCCGCCAGGTCGCGCTCGCCCTGCGCGACGAGGTGAACGACCTTGAGGCGGCCGGGACCTCGGTCATCCAGGTCGACGAACCCGCCCTGCGCGAGACGCTGCCGCTGCGCGCCGCGGACCGTCCGGCGTATCTGGCGTGGGCCACCGAGGCGTTCCGCCTCAGCACCGCGGGCGTACGCCCGGACACCCAGATCCACACGCACATGTGCTACGCCGAGTTCGGTGACATCGTGCAGGCCATCGACGACCTCGACGCCGATGTCATCAGCCTGGAAGCGGCACGATCCCATATGCAGGTCGCCCGGGAACTGGCCGGACACGGCTATCCGCGCGAGGCCGGACCCGGCGTGTACGACATCCACTCACCCCGGGTGCCGAGCACGGACGAGGCAGCGGCCCTGCTGCGCAAGGGACTTGAGGCCATCCCCGCCGAGCGCCTCTGGGTCAACCCCGACTGCGGCCTGAAGACCCGCGGCTGGTCCGAGACCCGCGCGTCCCTGGAGAACCTGGTCGCCGCGGCCCGCACGGTCCGCACGGAGCTGTCCGCGTCCTGATCCACGCGGCGGACCGGGAGCACGGGCGCGGACCCCCGGCTCCCGGCCCGCCCTGACCTGGGCTATTCGGCTGTCGCCAAAATGCCGGGCTCGAACAAACCTGGAGCTGCTAGACCTGAACGTGCCGGCGCTCGCCCCGCCACGGCAGGGCGACACGGTCGGCGGACAGCAGTCCGCGCCGGTCACGGGGCGCGGACCTCACGGGGGGGGGGTGAGTCATGGACGTGGTCAGTACCGCGGAGGTGCCGCCACAGGAGAGGTTCGGCTTCTGGCGCGAGGTGAGTTCGAAGCTCTGGGTGCCCTATGAGGCACACTGCGAGCGGCGGGTGGCGGGAGCGTTCCGGGCACAGGTGGGCATCAGTCAACTCGGCTCGGTGCAGGCGACGTTGATGACCACGCTGGCGCACTCGGTGCATCGCACGCCGAAGCTCATTCGCCAGGCGGATCCCGAGGTGTTCAAGCTGGGCTGCATCGTGCGCGGCGGCGGCAGGATCACCCAGGACGGCCGGTGCACGGATTTCGGTGTCGGGGACCTGATCCTGTTCGACCCCTCCCGCCCCTACCTCGCCGGGTTCGCGCCGGACGTCCCGGGAAGCCAACAGCTGCTGCTCCTGCGCTTCCCGCGCTCCCTGCTTCCGCTGCCCCACCGGGACGTGCGGCGGCTGAGCGCGGTGCGCATCCCGGGCGGGACGGGTGTCGGCGCGCTGTCCTCGCACTTCCTGATGCAGCTGGCGCGCCGTATGAGGGAGCTCAGTCCCGCCGACACCGCCAGGCTGTCCACCCTCACCCTCGATGTGCTGACGGCCGCGCTGGCCAACGCGCTGGATGCCCGCAGCGCGGTGCCGTCCCACACCGCGCGGCGTGCGCTCATGGCCCGGATCCATGCCTTCATCCGGGAGAACCTGGGCGATGCGCGCCTGGCCCCGGACATGATCGCGGCGGCGCACCACATCTCGCTGCGCTATCTGCACAAGCTGTTCCACGAGGAGGGGCACACCGTCGCCGGCTGGGTCCGTGAGCGCCGTCTGGAGCAGTGCCGGCGCGACCTCGCCGACGCCCGGCTGGCCGCCCGGCCGATCGGCGCGATCGCCGCCGGGTGGGGGTTCGCCAGTCCCGCGCACTTCAGTCAGGTGTTCCGCGGCGCCTACGGCCTGTCCCCGCGCGAGTTCCGCCGGCAGTGCGCGGAGACGAAAGAGCTGTGCGCTCACGCGTAAGGACAGGTCCGGTCGTGGCGCGCACCCTTGGGTGAGAGTCACTACTGGAGGTGGACGTGTTCAGGAACTGCATCGCCGCTGTCGCGGTGACCATCGGAATCAGCCTCGCGGGAGCGGGCATCGCCACCGCGGCGACGTCCGGGGCGGGCGAGCGGGGCAGGCCGACCGCGGAGGTCTCGGCCGCCGCCGTATGGCGCACGATCGGCTACTACGAGACGCTCTCGGAGTGCCAGGCCTGGGGGAAGCTCTATGTCTCCCTTGGCTGGGCCAAGGCCTGGGCCTGCGACGACGTGGGCGCCTGGCGTCTGCGCGTCCTGGACTGATCGCACGGCCGGCCACCGTCAACTGCGCGCTGTGCCAAGCGAGTTCGCGGATTGTCGCACCAACAGGCGGCATTCGCCTCTATGTTCACTGCGGCACGTCGTCACGACAGCCCATGAACCTGGAGGCCCTGCCCATGCGTACCTCGTTCCGCACCGCGGTGGTCGGCGCGGTCGCCGCCGTCACCGTCCTGGCCGGGGGAACGGCCCACGCGACCCCGCCGGGACCCGGGGTGACCGGCACGCTGATCGCCCAGAAGACGGTCGGCGGCACGGACTACGTCGTCCGGGAGATCACCGTGCCGCCCGGCCAGGCCACCGGCTGGCACTACCACGACGGCCCGCTCTACGCGTACGTGAAGCAGGGCACGCTCAGTCACTTCGACTCCACGTGCGCCTCGGACGGCGTGTATCCGCAGGGCAGCACCGTCCAGGAACCGGCCGGTCCCGGCAACGTCCACATAGGCCGCAACCTGGGGAACACACCGGTCGTCCTGACCGTGCTGTACGTCCTGCCGCACGGCGCCCCCTTCTCCGAGGACGCCCCCAACCCCGGGTGCGCGTTCGAGTAGCGGCGCAGCGGGCTCAGGCCGTGGTGGCCCGGTCGCGATCCCGGTCGCGGTTCCGGTCCCGCCCGCGGTCCCGATCCCGGTCGCGGTCCCGGCTCAGGCGCTTGCGGAGCGTCTGGGCGAACTCCTCCGCCTCCGTCAGCTGCGCGCGCAGCTTCTCCACCTGCCAGACGGCGTGCTCCTCGTACTCGCGGACGCGCCGCAGCAGGGACTGCCGCTCGTACGCCGTCATCTCCTCGTCGGAGTCGAGGCGATCGGTGACGGCCAGCAGGTCGCGCATCTGCTCCAGGGAGAAGTCGAGCGGCTGCATACGGCGGATCGCCTTCAGCCGCGCGACGTCCTCCCTGGTGTAGAGGCGGAAGCCGCCCTGGGAGCAGGCGGAGGGGGAGACCAGGCCGGTCGCCTCGTAGTGGCGGATCGTGCGCAGCGCCAGTTCCGTGCGCGCGCCGACCTCGCCGATCTGCATGTGCTCGCTGCTCATCCGGGCGCCCTACCTCGTCTGTCTCGTCTGTGTCCGTCGCCCTTGCCAGGGGGCGGTAGACGTCGATCGCTACCGTGACGTCGAGGTAAAGTATGTGATCATCAGCCCGGTTCCATGTCGTTCCCACTCCGAGGGACGGAAGAAAAGTTCCCGTGGCGCCACCGTCCGGCCGTGACCGTCGGGCCGCGGGGGTCCGGCCGGCCGGCTGCGAGCCCGGCACCGCCCCTCAGCCCTTCACCGCCCCCGCCGTGAGCCCCTGGACGATGTGCCGGCTGGCGAAGGCGAACAGCACCATCGTGGGCAGGATGGTCAGGACCGCCGCCGCGGACATCGAGCCCCAGTCGATGTTGAAGCTGGAGATGAACCCGTTCAGGGCCGTCGGCACGGTCTTGTTGCTGTCGCTGTTCATCAGCGTCACCGACAGGAACAGCTCGTTCCAGCAGTTGACGAAGTTGAAGATGAACGCCGCGATGATCCCGGGCCGCATCACCGGCAGCAGCACCCGGAACAGCGCCCCGAACCGGGACAGGCCGTCGATCATCGCGGCCTCCTCCAGCGCGTCCGGGATGTTCTCGAAGAAGCCCCGGAGCATCACCGTGCAGAACGGGATGCAGACCGCGATGTAGACGAGGATGAGCCCGAGCCGGTTGTCGACCATCTTGAGGTCGGTCATCAGCAGGTACAGCGGCCCCAGCGCGATGAACGTCGGGATCATCTGGGTCACCAGGGCGGCCATCAGCAGCGCCGACTTCGTACGGAACTCGAAGCGGGCCAGTACGTACGCCGACAGCATCGAGATGACGGTGGCGATCGCGGCGGCGACGGTCGCCACGATGAGGCTGTTGGTGAGGTAGACGCCGAAGTCGGCCTTGCCGAACAGTCCGCTGTAGTTCTCCAGCGAGAAGTGCTCGGGCCAGTAGGCGATCGGGAAGGCGAAGATGTCCCCGGGCGCCTTGAGCGAGGTGATGGTGATCCAGTAGAGGGGGAAGACGGTGAAGACCAGCCACAGCCCCAGGAAGGTGAACTTGGTGGCCCGGCCCGCCGTGGACTCCTTGCCGATCACGGCTTCACCTCTCGCTTCTCGCGTGTGGCCAGGAGGAAGAAGACCGCGAACACCAGCAGCGTCGCGACGACGATGAGACCGAGCGCGGAGGCCCTGCCGTAGTCGCCCTGCTGCGTGATCTTGATCATCCACGTGGTCACGATGTGCGTCTCGTTGTTCGGTCCGCCGCCGGTCATCCCGAAGATCAGGTCGGGGAAGTTGAAGATCCAGATGACGCGCAGCAGCACGGTCAGCGCGAGGGTGACCCGGATGTACGGAATGGTGATCTGGAAGAGCGTGCGCACCTTGCCGGCGCCGTCCAGGGCCGAGGCCTCGTACAGCTCCTCGGGGATGGACTGCAGCGCGGCGAGGATCATGATCGTGAAGAAGGTGACCCCGTACCAGATGTTGGCGACCACGACGGCGAACATCGCGGTCTTCGGGTCGGCCAGCCAGGCGACCGGCTCGTCGATCACCCCGACCTTCTGGAGCAGGTCGTTGACGACGCCGAACTCGCTGTTGAACATCCAGCGGAACAGGATGCCGATGAGGAAGCCGGAGATCGCCCAGGGGAAGAAGATGAGCGCCTGGTAGAGGCCTCGGAAGCGGAACCTGCGGCGCAGCCACAGCGCGAGAGCGAAGCCGATGACCAGCTGGGGCACGATCGAGCCGAACACCCAGATGGCGGTGTTGCTCAGTACGGTGCCCCAGGCGGGGTCGGCGAAGACGTCGCGGAAGTTCTGCAGGCCTACCCACGAGGTGTCGGTCAGGTCCGTCAGGTTCCAGTGCCGGAAGGCCATCTGGCTGCCGGCGATCATCGGGTAGTACGTGAAGACCGCCACGAAGATCGCGGCCGGGGCCATGAAGAGGGTGATGAGGAACCCGCGCCGCGCGGTGAACTCGGGCTTGCGGCGGCCTGGCTGTACCTTGCGGACGGGCCGGGAGCCCCCGTTGCCGGAGGCCCCCGCCGAAGCTGTCTTCGCCGTCTGCGTCGTGGACGTCGTTTCGGACGCGGTGGGCATGACTAGTTCTCCTGCTGCCGCTTCTCGGTCCAGTACGTGTCCCAGCCGGCCAGCAGTTCCTTGGGCGTCGTCTTGCCGAGGACCATCTTCTGGATGTCGGCGTCGGCCCGCTGCTGCCACTCGGCCCACCAGGCGACACCGCGCGGCTGGCTGACGTTGAGGTAGGTGTCCGGGTTCTCCGTCATGGTGACGTAGCTGGACCACGGGCCGGTCTTGTAGAACGGGTCGTCGGCGGCCGACTTGAGGATCGGCACCAGGCTGTTCGTCTTGGTGAAGTCCGTCGACGCCTCCCCCTCGGAGAGGAACTCGACCAGCTTGACCGCTTCCTTCTTGTGCTTGCTGCCCTTGGCGACGCCCCATCCGGCGGTGGCCAGCGGCTGTACGGTCTTGCCGCTGGGGCCCGCCACCAGCGGGGCGGTGCTCCACTGGTCCTTCTTGATGGACTTGGACTCCGAGACGGTGGCGATGACCTCGGGGTCCTGCAGCAGGAAGGCCGTCGAGCCGTTCGAGAAGCCCTCGACCATCTCCGGGTAGCCCCAGGAGACGGACGACTTCGGGGACGCCTCCTTGAAGAGCTTGAGGTAGGTCTGCATCGCGTCGAGCGCCTCGGGCGCGGAGAAGATCGTCTTACCGCTCTTCAGCTTGAAGCCGTCGGCCGCGTCGATCTCGTCGGCGACGTACGCCTCGATGATGGCGGTGGCGTTGCCCTGGGCGTTGGCGCCGCCGCGGAAGGCGTACCCGTACTTGCGCTTGCCCGGGTCGTGGATGGCCGAGGCCTGCTCCAGCAGGTCGTCCCAGGTGGCCGGCGGCTTGCTGAAGCCGGCCTCCTTGATCAGGTCGGTGCGGTAGAAGACGCTCAGACCGTAGAAGCCGTACGGGACGAAGTACGTCCTGCCCTTGGCGTCCTGGGATGCCTTGACGGCGTTCTCCGTCATCGCCTCCCAGCCCTTCCAGCCGGTGAGGTCCTTCTTCATGTCGTAGATCCAGCCGTTGTTCGACCAGGGTCCGACGGTCGTGTCCCGTACTTCGAGGGTGTCGACCCCGCTGCCGGACTGGAGCATCTGCTGGATCTTCTGGTCGGCCTGCTCGGTGGGCGGCGAGATCAGGTTGACCTTGATCTTCGGGTTCTGCTTCTGGAAGTCCGCTATCAGGCCCTTGATCAGGTCCGTACGGGCGGGGTTCGTCAGGCTCTCCACCATGTTGAGGGTGACCGTGCCGTCGGCCGCGGAGCCGCTCATGCTGCTACAGCCGGTCAGGACCATCGTGGCGGCGGTGCCGAGGGCGAGAGCTGCCGTCCTTCTTCTCATCGTGCCGACCTCTTTCTGTGCTGCTGTGCCGGGGACAGGCGTTACGGAGCGCCGGGGAAAGTGCGGGGTGCTGATGTCTGGTGCGGGGTGCGGGGTGCGGGGTGCGGGGTGCTGCTGGGTGCGGAGTGCCGGGGGGGGTGTCTATGCCGCGCCCGGTTGTTCGCGGGCCGAGCGGGCCCAGCGGCCGAGGAGGGGGACGCAGTCCTCGGCGAAGTACTCGTAGTCGGCCGCGGTGTTGTAGACGTGCGCGGACAGCCGCATGTAGCCGATGCCGTCGAAGCTGGTGAAGGCCGCCTCCACGCCGAGTTCGCGGGCGGCCCGGTCGCGCAGCGCGTCGGCTTCGATGCGGGTGCCGGCCAGCCCGTCCGGCAGGCGTACCAGCCGCATGCCAGGGACCGGCATGCCCACGTCGACCGTGCCGGTGACACCGGTCAGTGAGGCGAAGGCGGCGCCGATGACGCGCTCGCCGTAGCCCGCCAGGTCGTCCATGTAGCGGCGGGCGGTGTCCCAGCCCCACGTGCTCTCGACGAAGTCCAGGGCCGACGGGGCCGCGAGATAGCCGGTGGCGTCGATCGTGCCCTGCTGGTCGAAGCGGTCGGGGTACGGGTCGGCGGCGCCCCACGAGTCGATGAGGGGGTACAGCTCCTCGCGCAGCTCGCCGCGGGCGACCAGCGTGGCGGTGCCGCGCGGCGTGCAGCCCCACTTGTGCAGGTTGCCGACCCAGAAGTCGCAGGTCAGACCCTCCAGCGGGGCCTCGATCAGACCGGGGGCGTGCGCGGCGTCCACCAGGAGCGGGATACCGCGCCGCCGGGCCTCCGCGCCGACCAGCTCCACCGGCAGCCGGCGGGCGGTGGCGGAGGTGATCTGGTCGAGGACGATCAGATCGGTGTCCTCGTCGACCGCGGCCATCACGGCCTCGTACGCCTCCTCCTCGCTCGCCCCCAGCGGCACCCTGGCGGTACGCACCTCGCCGCCCCAGCGCCTGGCGAGCCGCTCGGCGCCCATGGTGACCGCGCCGTAACCGTGGTCGGTGACGACGATCGCGCCGCCGCGGCGCCGCTGGAGCGAGGCGAACACGACGCTGATTCCTGCGCTCGCGTTCGGCACCAGGGCCACGTCGTCCGGGGCGACCCGCAGGAAGGCCGCGAGGTCGATCCGGGCGGCGGCTATCCGCTGCGGCAGGGCCGGGAACCACACCACCGGGGAGCTGTCCATCTCGGCCCGGAACTCGTTCTGCCGCTCCTGGGCCACCAGGGGGACCGCTCCGAACGAGCCATGGTTGAGGTGCTTCATGACGGGGTCCAGCGACCACGCCCGCGCCGCGGGGCGGCCGTCCGCCAGCAGCAAGGGACGCGGGGCGGTGGTGACCTCGGTCTCGCTCACATCACTCCACATCTACCGAACCCGAGTGCCCGCCGATATCGCGTCCGCAGTGCGCAGACATCTGACATCGGGTGGGACACGTATGATGACTCGGCATCCTGCACGGCATTTTTGCGCCACGCAAGAGGTGTGCAGCGATAGTCATCAGATGACTTTCGACCGATACATCGGAGACATCTGACGACTCGGAGTCGCTAGAGTGCCCGAGGGTTACGGTGCTGCCGCCGGCCCGCCACGGGAGGAATCGGATGTCCGCAGTCGACAGGGCGTTCCACGGCCTGCGCCACATGATCGCGACGGGGCGGCTCGGGCCGGGCGAACGCATTCCGCCCGAGGCCGAGCTGGGCGAGGAACTCGGTGTCTCCAGGGGCCCGTTGCGTGAGGCCGTACGGATGCTCTCGGCCCTGGGCGTGGTCGAACCACGGCACGGCTCGGGCACCTACGTGTCCCAGCTCAGGCCCGAGGACATCATCGGCAGCCTCTCGCTGACCCTCGAACTCCTTCCGCTGACCGGCCTGTTGGAGGTGTACGAGATCCGGCGGGTGCTGGAGGCGCATGTCGCGGCCAAGGCCGCGGCGCGGCGGACGCCCGAGACGGTGACGTCGCTCTTCTCCCTCATCGAGGCAATGGAGGCGACCGAGGATCCCTCCGAGGCCTCGGACCTCGACCACCGCTTCCACGCGGAGATCGCGCGGGCCGCCGAGAATCCGACGCTGGCGTCGCTGCTCGCGGTCTTTCGCGCCCGGTCGCGCAAGTACCAGATCTTCACGCTGCCCGAGGGGCCGGAGCTGCGGCGCAAGAGCGATGCGGATCATCGGGTGCTGGCCACCGCGATCGCCGACCGGGACCCCGGGGCGGCGGCGGGGGCGGCGGAGGCGCATGTCGCGCAGACGGAGCGGTGGTTGCGGGCTTTTATGCCGCCCGTGGAAGAGGTGGACGACGACGGCGTCCCGGCTTGACGGGTGACATGGCTGTCAGCGAAGGGGGTGTTGGGTGGGTTGTCGGGTGCGGGTGCGTCGTGGTTGCCCGCGCAGTTCCCCGCGCCCCTAAAGGGCCGGACTTCGGGTGCGGGTGCGTCTCGGTTGCCCGCGCAGTTCCCCGCGCCCCTTACGGGGCGCGGACCTGCTCAGACCCTCGGCTTGCCCGCCAAGCCCCTGCCCACCCTTGCCGCTGTCTCGCGTAGCCAGATGTGGGCCGCGTCGTGGGTGTGTACCGGGTGCCACCACAGGGCCTCGCGGAGGGGGACCGCCTCGTACGGGGGTGGCACCACGCGGACGGCGGCCAGGGGGGTGAGGAGGCGGGCCAGGCGTGCCTGGACCAGTGCGATGCGCCGGGTGCCCGCGACCAGCAGCGGCAGCAGCTGGAAGCTGTCGACGGAGACCTCGACGCGCGGCTCGATGCCGAGCATGCCGAGCTGGCGCACGGCCGGGGAGTCGTAGGTGCGCTGATACGTCACCCAGGGCAGCCGCGCCAGATCCGCGCGGGTGAGCCGGTCCCCGACGCCGGGGTGGTCCGCGGACACGACGAAGACCCAGCGGTCCTCGTACAGGTCGGTGGCCGGGAAGCCGCTGACGACACCGTGCGGCATGAGCAGGCCGTCAGTGGCACTGAGCAGGGTGGCCGTGTCGTCTACCACCGTGGGCGGTGTCTGGCTGAAGCGCAGCCTGATACCGGGGGCCTCCTCGTGGACGACACGGGCCAGTTCGGTGCCGAAGACGGCGACGGCGTAGTCGGACGCCATCAGCCTGAACTCGCGGCTCTCCTTGGCCGGGTCGAAGTGGGCCTGGCTGGCGAAGAGGCGTTCCAGCAGGTCGTATGCGGTGGAGGTGCGGTCCAGGAGCACCTGGCCGAGGGCGGTGAGCTCGTAGTGGGCGCCGACCCGTGCCAGCAGGTCGTCGTCGAAGTGGCGGCGCAGCCGGGCGAGGGCGGCGCTCATGGCCGGCTGGCTGAGCCCGATGCGCTCCCCGGCGCGGGTGACGTTGCGCTCCTCCAGCAGTGCGCGCAGAGCGACGACGAGGTTGAGGTCGAGACGGGCCAGATTCACGGCGTTCCCCTTGGCGTCTTCCTGGACGGATCCGCTGGCAGCACGCCTGACAGTACGGCGCTGACCAGGGAGAAATAAACGGCGTGGATGCTTGTCATCCACACAATCTATTTCCCTGATCGCGGGTGGCAGGTCCAGATTGGTCCCACCGCAATCAGGAGGACATGTCCGTGAAACCCGAAGCCGCGTCCGCACCCTTCGCCGGACGTTTCGCCCTCGCCACGCTCTCGCACCCCGACGGGCCGCCCTTCCCCGCCCTCGTCACGGCGGACGCCCAGGTGCTCGACCTGAGAAGCGCCTTCGGCGACGAGCGCCTGACCGTCCGCGCTCTCCTGGAGGACTGGGACAGGGCGCTGGAGCGGCTGTCGGCGCTGGCCGACCAGGGGGGTCCGAGGAGCGGGCCGCTCGCGGACTTCCGGGTGCACGCGCCGGTCGAGCCGCGTCAGGTGTTCCAGTCCGGCGCCAACTACCGGCAGCACGTCATCGACCTGCATGTCGCGCACCGCGATCCGGCCGACGAGCGGCCGGAGGAGGAGCGGCGCGCCGAGGCCGCCGAGATCATGGACCGCCGGGCGATAGAGGACCTGCCGTACGTCTTCATCGGGCTGCCGAGCGCGATCACGGGCCCGTACGACGAGGTCGTGCTGCCCTCGTGGGCCGAGAAACCGGACTGGGAGCTGGAGTTGGCCGCCGTGATCGGCCGGCCCGCCCATCAGGTGTCGGTCGAGGAGGCGCTGGACCATGTCGCCGGGTACACGATCGCCAACGACCTCACCGACCGGGCCACCGTCTTCCGCCGGGACATGCCGCAGATCGGTACCGACTGGCTGCGCAGCAAGAACGCGCCCGGCTTCACCCCGCTCGGACCCTGGCTCGTGCCCGCCGCGTCCGTCGCGGACCCCGGCGATCTGCGTCTGGTGCTCAGGCTGAACGGCGAGACCATGCAGGACGAGTCCACCGGGGACATGCTCTTCGACGTCGCCCGGATGGTGTCCTACGCCTCCCGGACCGCCGAACTCCTGCCCGGAGATCTGGTGTTGACCGGTTCCCCGGCGGGCAACGGCATGCATCACGGACGGCTGCTGCGCGACGGCGACGTCATGGACGGCTCCATCACCGGTCTCGGCGCCCAGCGCACCCGTTGTGTCGCGGAGGCGGCCCGGTGAACCTGGACCCGACCGACCCGGAGGGCACGATCGCGCGGGCGGCCAAGGCGTACTCCAACTGGGGCCGTTGGGGTGCGGACGACGTGCTCGGCACCCTGAACCACCTCGACGAGGCCAAGCGCCGCGAGGGTGCCGCGCTGGTGCGCAGGGGTGTCAGCTTCTCGCTCTCCCAGCGCTTCGACATGAACGGCCCGCAGAAGGGCTGGCGGCGGCGCACCAATCCCGTGCACACCATGCTGGACACCGGCACCGACGCCGCGCTCGGCAACCAGGGCTTCCCGCACGGCATCGGCGGCGCCGACGACGTGATCGCCATGCCGCTGCAGTGCTCCACGCAGTGGGACGGGCTCGGGCACATCTTCGACCACGGCAAGGCGTGGAACGGGCGCCCGGCGGAGCGGGTCGTCACCTCCGACGGCGATCTGGTGACCGGCATCGAGCACATGGCGTCGCAGGTCGCCGGACGCGGCGTGCTCCTGGACGTCGGCCGCGCGGACGGCGTGGGCGGCACGGATGGGGTGGCCGGGACGGCCGGTGCGGTCGGCGAGCTGCCCGACGGGTTCGCCGTCACCGAGGCCCACCTGGTGGCGACCGCCGAGGCCCAGGGGGTCGTGATCGGCCGCGGCGACATCGTGCTCGTACGCACCGGGCAGCTCGCCCGGGCCCGCCGCGACGGCTGGGGCGACTACGCCGGCGGTCCCGCGCCCGGCCTGTCCTTCACCACGGCCGGCTGGCTGCACGGCAGTGAGATCGCGGCGCTCGCCACCGACACCTGGGGCTTCGAGGTACGGCCCAACGAGTTCGCGCACGCCTTCCAGCCGCTGCACCAGGTGGCCATCCCGCACATCGGCCTGCTGATCGGCGAGATGTGGGACCTGGACGCACTCGCGCGGGACTGCGCGGCCGACGGCGTGTACGAGTTCTGGCTCACCGCCGCGCCGCTGCCCATCACCGGCGCGGTCGGCTCCCCCGTGAACCCGATCGCCGTCAAGTAGCCCGTCACATAGCACGTCACGTGGCAACAGGAACGAGGGAGTTCCCCATGAGCACACCCCATAAGGTCCTGGTGATCGGCGGTGGCGCGGCCGGCAGCGCAGTGACGGTCCTGCTGCGCCGCGCCGGCCTCGCGGTGGACCTGGTCGAGGCCAGGAGCGACTGGAACGCCACCGCCGGTTCCGGTATCACCCTCCAGGGCAACGCCCTGCGCGTACTGCGCGAGTTGGGCGTCTGGGACGAGGTGGAGGCGTCCGGTTTCGGTTTCGGTTCGGTCGGTATCACCGCCCCCGACGGCACCGTGCTGCATGTGCAGGAGGACCTGCGGACCGGTGGCGACGATCTGCCCGCCACCGTCGGTATGCAGCGCCCCCGCCTCCAGCGGATCCTGATCGCGGCCGTGCGCGCCAGTGGCGCCTCGGTCCGCCTGGGCACCACCGCCGAGATCCTGGACCAGGACGCGGAGGGCGTCTCCGTCCGCGTCGGCGCAAGCTCGGACGGAGGCTCCGAAGCGCGGGAGGACACCGAGGAGCGCTACGACCTGGTGATCGCCGCCGACGGCCTGGGATCCGCGACCCGCGCCGCGATCGGCATCGCCGACAAGCCCGAGCCGACCGGCATGGCCATCTGGCGGATCGCCGCCCCGCGCCCGGCCGGGCTGACCCGCACCGACCTCGCGTACGGCGGTCCTGCCTACATCGCCGGTTACTGCCCCACCGGCGACAGCACCCTGTACGCCTATGTCGTCGAGGCCAACCGCGACCGTGCCTCGATTCCGGCCGGGTCGCACGCCGACGAGATGCGGCGTCTGGCCCGCGCGTACGGCGGCTTCTGGCCGGAGATCACCGAGCACATCACCGACCCGGCGCAGGTCAACTACACCTGGTTCGACAGGCTGTTGGTCGAGGGTTCCTGGCACCGCGGCCGGGTCGTGCTGATCGGAGACGCGGCGCACTGCTGTCCGCCCACCCTTGCGCAGGGCGCCGCGCTGTCCCTGGAGGACGCGTGGGTGCTCGCCCAGATGCTCACCGGGTCCGACCCGTGGGGCGACACGCTCCTCCAGGCGTACTACGAGCGGCGGATCGCCCGGGTCCGCCCGGTCGTGGAGGCCTCCGTGCAGCTCGGGCAGTGGCAGCTGGACGGGGTCCGTGACGCCGACGTGCCCGGTCTGATGACCCGCACGATGACCATGCTCAGGGAGCTGCCGTGACCGCACACCCACACCCACACGACCAAGCCCCTGCACCCACCGTCGACGTCCACGCCCACGTCCTGATCCCGGAGATAGAGGCACTGGTCGAAGGGGCGCCGGGGCTCGCCGAGGCGCGAAGGCTGGACGCCCGCCGCAACGGTCCCGCCGCCCTCGCGGTCAGCGGGCCCATGGTGCGCGACCGCCTGCCCCGGCTGACCGACCCGGCCGTGCGGCTGGCCGCCATGGACGCCCAGGGCGTGGACGTCCAGCTGGTCAGCCCTTCCCCGTCGCACTACCACTACTGGGCGGACGAGGAGACGGCCGAGAAGGTGTACCGGACGGCCAACGAGGCCACGGCCGCGCACTGTTCGGCCGCGCCGGACCGGCTGCGCGGCCTCGGGCTCGTCCCCCTCCAGCACCCGGCCCGGACGGTCGAAGCCCTCGACCACGCCCTCGCGCAGGGCCTGGCCGGGGTGGAGATCTCCAGCCACGCGCCCGGCCGGGAGCTGTCCGACCCGGCGTACGAGCCGTTCTGGTCCCGGGCCGAGGAGAGGGGCGCGGTCGTCTTCCTGCATCCCTTCGGGTGCACGCTCGACGAGCGCCTCGACCAGTGGTACCTGTCGAACACCGTCGGCCAGCCCACCGAGAACGCGGTCGCCCTCTCCCACCTCATCTTCTCCGGCGTCCTGGACCGCCATCCCGGTCTCAAGGTGCTGGCGGCCCACGGCGGCGGCTATCTGCCCACGCACATCGGCCGCTCCGACCACGCGTGGTCGACCCGTTCCGACGCCGGTGCCTCATGCGCCCGGCCGCCCAGCAGCTATCTGCGGCGCCTGTACTTCGACTCACTCGTCCACGACCCGTACAGCCTGCGGGAGTTGGTGCGGGTCGCCGGCGCCGACCGGGTGCTGCTCGGCTCCGACTTCCCCTTCGACATGGGCACCGAGGACCCGGTCGGCGCCCTGCGCGCGGCCGAACTCCCCGATGCCGACTTCGACGCCGTCCGCGGCGGCAACGCCGAAGCTCTCCTGAGGAAGGACTGACACCATGAGCGCACGCCTGCTCACCCATCTGCGGCACGTCGACCTCGCCGTGCCGGACTACGACAAGCAGCTCGACTTCTACGCCGGCGTCTGGGGCCTGACCAAGGTCGCCGAGGACTCCGGCATCTCCTTCCTGGCCGCCGAGGGCTCCCCGGAGCAGTACGTCGTGCGGCTGCGCAGGGCCGGGGAGAAGCGCCTCGACCTCGTGTCCTACGGGGCCGCGAGCCCGGCGGACGTCGACACCCTCGCCGAACAACTTCTCGCTGGAGACGTGCAGTTGATCTCCCGGCCGGACAAGGTCGACACCCCCGGCGGTGGCTACGGCTTCCGCTTCTTCGACATCGACGGCCGCACCATCGAAGTGTCCGCGGACGTGGCGGTGCGCAGGCACCGCAGGATCGAGGAGAAGGAGGCCATCCCGGTCAAGCTGTCGCACGTGGTCCTCAACTCCCCCGACCTCGACCGCACCCGGCAGTGGTACGAGCGCCACCTCGGCTTCCAGCTCTCCGACACGCTCAGCTCGCCGCACATGGGCGAGGTCATGCACTTCATGCGGATCAGCAGCCGGCACCATTCGATGGCGCTGGCCAAGGGCCCGCACACCGCCCTGCACCACGTCTCCTTCGAGATGCGCGGCCTCGACGAGTACATGCGCGGCTCGGGCCGTGTCATGCGCGCCGGCTTCCGGAAGATCTGGGGTCCGGGACGGCACATGGCGGGCGACAACACCTTCACGTACTTCCTCGACCCGCACGGCAACACCGTCGAGTACACGACGGAGTTGGAGGAACTGGACGAGGACACCTGGCATCCGCACGTCTACGACTTCTCGCAGCCCGAGGTCACCGACCAGTGGGGCACCGCCAACCCCATGAACGAACTGGTCGCCAAGGAGTCCTTCAACGAACCCGACCGCGGTGTGTTCATCGCCCCGCCGGTCTGATCCGCCCGGCCCGCCAGGAGAGCCCGCATGCGCTTCGCCACGTACGTCCACCGCCACCGCACCCAGGTCGCCGTGCCGGCGGCGGACGGCACCCTGCACCCCCTGCCCGCCGTCCGCTCCCTGACCGACCTGCTCGGCGCGACGGACGGTCTGCCCGGACTGCTGGAGGCGGGGGCCTCGGCTCTCGGCGGGCCGCCGGGGCCGCACGTCTCCGAGGTACGGCTGCTGCCGCCGCTGCGGCCCGCGTCGGTACGGGACTTCGTCACGTTCGAGGAACACGTCGAGGGCGTACGCCGTGCCGTGGACGGTGCCTCCGGCGTGCCCGGGCAGTGGTACGCGGCGCCGACCTTCTACTTCTCCAACCCGCACGCGATCTACGGCCCGGACCAGGACGTACCCGTGCCGCCCGGGTCGGCCGCCCTGGACTTCGAACTCGAAGTGGGCGCCGTCATCGGGCGGGAGGGCCGGGACCTCACACCCGAGCGGGCCCGCGACCACATCGTCGGCTACACCGTCTTCAACGACTGGTCGGCCCGCGACCTGCAGTCGGCGGAGATGAAGGTCGGACTGGGACCCTGCAAGGGCAAGGACACCGCGACCACGCTGGGCCCGTACCTCGTCACCGCCGACGAACTGGAGCCGCACCGGGACGCCGACGGGTTCCTGCGACTGGCCCTGACGGCCGAGGTCAACGGCCGGACGGTCGGCCGGGACCTGCTGTCCCACATGAGCTGGACCTTCGAGGAGATGACCGCGTACGCCTCCCGCGGCACCCGGGTCGTACCGGGTGACGTCCTCGGCTCCGGCACCTGCGGCAACGGCGGCTGCCTGGCCGAACTGTGGGGCCTGCGCGGCGAGCAGGACCCACCGCCGCTGAAACCCGGAGACACGGTCGCCCTCACGGTCGAGGGCCTCGGCACGCTCACCAACACCGTCGTCCCGGGAGTGGAGCCCGTCCCCATTCCACCGGCGCGGCGGCGGCGCCGGTCAGACCCGCCCACGGGCGAGCCGCCCCGCGATCAGCGGAATGATGACGGCCGCGGCCACCACATGGGACACGGCCAGGACGATCTGCGTGGACAGGGCGGTGTGCGGGGCGACGGCCGGGCCCGCCAGGGACAGCGCGGTCAGGGCGACGGTGATCACCACGAAGGTGCGCGCGGGCCGCCCGGCCCAGCGGGCGAGAGCCATCGCCAGGACGACCCCGACGACCGACCAGAAGAGCACACCCCCGGCGAAGCCGCCCACCGGGATCTCGGCGGCCTCCGTGGCTCCCGGGCTGGCCGCCTCCATGGGTACGCCGGCGCCGCGGGCGACGAGGGCGAAGGCCTCGGTCACCACGGCCCCGGCGAACACCGCGAGGGCCCCGACCTGCCACAGGGGACGCGTGCCGAGGGAGTGGGCTACGGACTGGGCGACGGACTGGTTCCGGGACGCGGTGATGCTCATGGCAGAGTCTCCTGTCGGCGATTCCTGGGTGGTTGGCCTTTCATGGAGTAAGACCGGGGCCAGGCCAGGAACTGAGCGGTCACCGGACACTTTTTTCAGACCGTACCGGGGCCGGCGCCGGGCCGGGCCGCGGCCGGGTCGGGCCCCGGGCTCAGGTCCCGGTCGCCGCCGCGGCGGCCCGCCCCGCCGCCCGCCCGGAGAACAGGCACCCGCCCAGGAACGTGCCCTCAAGGGACCGGTATCCGTGGACACCGCCCCCGCCGAACCCCGAGACCTCCCCGGCCGCGTACAGACCGGGCACCGGCGTACCGGCCGCGTTCAGGACCCGGCCGGAAAGGTCCGTCTGGAGGCCGCCGAGGGTCTTGCGGGTGAGGACGTTGAGGCGAACGGCGATCAACGGGCCCGCACTTGAGTCCAGGATCTTGTGCGCCGCCGCCGTGCGGCTGAGGCTGTCCCCGGGATAGGACAGGGCGTTGCGGATGCCCATGACCTGGAGGTCCTTGGTGTACGGGTTGTCCATCTCCCGGTCGCGCGCCTCGATCTGGCGCTGCAGGTCGGCCAGGTCGATGAGTCCGTCGCCGGTCAGTTTGTTCATGCCGCGGACCAGTTCGGACAGGGTCGTGGCGACGATGAAGTCCACGCCGTTCTTCTTGAACTTCTCGATCGGCTCCGGTGTCTGCCAGATGCGCGAGAGCAGCTTCCAGACGTTCTTCTCGGTCAGGTCGGGGTTCTGCTCCGAGCCGGAGAGCGCGAACTCCTTGGCGATGATCTTCTGCGTGGTGACGAACCACGAGTAGTCGTAGCCGGAGGCGGTGATCGACTTCAGCGTGTGGAGGGTGTCGTAGCCGGGCATGTCGGGTGCGCTGAACCGCTTCCCGGTGGCGTCGAACCACATGGACGACGGGCCCGGCAGGATACGGATGCCGTGCCCCGGCCAGATGGGGTCGTAGTTCCTGAGGCCCTCGGTGTAGTGCCACATCCGGTCGGGGTTGACGATCCGGCCGCCCGCCTTCTCGGTGATCGCGAGCATCCGGCCGTCCACATGGGCCGGCACGCCGGTGATCATGTTCTTGGGCGGGGTGCCGAGGCGGGCCGGCCAGTTCTGGCGTACGAGGTCGTGGTTGGCGCCGATGCCGCCCGAGGTGACGATGACGACCGGGGCGCGCAGCTCGAACTCGCCGACCACCGTGCGGGAACTGGGCTTGCCGCGGGCGGCGTCGCTCGGCTCCAGAACGGCGCCCCGGACGCCGGTGACGGCCCCGTTGGTCGTCACGAGCCCGTCGACGCGGTGCCGGAACCTGAAGGTGACCTTCCCGTCCGCGACCGCCGCCCGCACCTTCTTCTCGAACGGTTCGACGACCGCGGGACCCGTGCCCCAGGTGACGTGGAAGCGCGGCACCGAGTTGCCGTGGCCGTCCGCGAGGCCGCCGCCGCGCTCCGCCCAGCCGACGATCGGGAACCACTGCACGCCCAGGCCCGCGAGCCAGGAGCGCTTCTCGCCGGACGCGAAGTCCACGTACGCCTCGGCCCACTTGTAGGCCCAGTAGTCCTGGCCCGTCTTGTCGGTGATGCCGCGGTCGAAGCCCGCGGTGCCCAGCCAGTCCTGCCAGGCCAGTTCCCGGGAGTCCTTGATGCCCATCAGCCGCTGTTCGTCGGAGTCGACGAAGAACAGGCCGCCGAAGGACCAGAACGCCTGGCCGCCGAGGTTGGTCGCCGGTTCCTGGTCGAGGAGCAGGACCCTGCGGCCCGCCGCGGCCAGTTCCGCCGTGGCGACCAGGCCGGCCAGTCCGCCTCCGACGACGATCGCGTCCGCGTCCGAGGCGGCGGCCGAGGCCGCGAAGGCAGGGGCTGTCGCCTGCGCGAGGGCGGTGGCGGCGAGCGCGCCGCCCGCCGCCGTCAGGGCACGGCGCCGGGTGATCGCGGCCAGGGCCGGTGAGTTCTCCATGGACTGCCTTCCGGAGGAGACTGAGGAGATGCGAGACGGGAAAGGCGATACGGGATACGGGGGATGTTCCTGGGACTGCCGCGCTGTTACCGTCGGTAGCCCACAGAAAACCAGGTCGTCACAGCGATGTGGTAGTGGCCGGACACCAACGTGCGGACGGCTTCGTTGTGGCCCGGCGACAGCGCGGACCGGCGACGGACGGACAGGGGACAGGCCGCGGAAGGATCGCGGACGGACCGCGGAGGGAGAATCGACCATGGCTGTCGTCCATGAGCGCGAACCGGTCACCGAGATCCTGCGGACGATGGCCGTCGACGACGACGTGTGCGGCGAACTCGTCCGCGCGGCCCGCGCCCACTCCCCCGAGGTCGCCCGGCTCACCGAGGCGGAGAGCCGCTCCCACGTCAGGGCCATGATCCGCGCCGCCGGTGAGTGGTTCGCCACCTTCGACGGGGTCGAGCAACAGGACTTCACGGCCGCCCTGTTACTGGGGGCCGACCGGGCGGGCCAGGGTGTCGCGATGACCGCGGTGCTGCGCGGGGTCCAGGCCGGACTGGCCCGCGCGCTGGAGATCACCGTGGAGCGCTGCCGGGCGGCGGGAGTGCCGGACGGCACGTTGCTGAGCGTCGTCCTGCGTCTCAACGAGTACGGCAACGCGATCGAACGCCATGTGATCAACGGCTACCGGGCCGCCGAGCGGGCCACCCCGCACGAGAGCGCCGAGGTCCGCACGAACGTACTGCGCAGACTGCTGGTCGGCGGAGTCGTACCGTCGCCCCTGGAGAGGGCCGGTGCCGGGATGCGGCCGGGCGGCGGACCGCACCACTGTGTCGTCGCGGACGCCGGCAACCCCGCGGCCGTACGCCTTCTCACGGACCGGCTCTCCGGCCTCGGCGCGGTGTCAGGACTGATCGAGGGACGCCTGGCAGGCCTGTGCCGACGGATGCCCGGCATCGGCGAGACGAGGGCGGCCCTGGTCGTGGTCTCACCGGCCGCTCCCCTGGAGGAGATCCGCCCGCTGTACCGGCTCTGCGTCCGCGCCGTGGACATCGGTGTACGGCAGGGGCGCCAGGGCCTGTACGAGCTGACCGACTTCGCCGCCGAGATCGCCCTCGCCGACCAGCCGCTCCTGGGCGCGCACCTGAGCGCACACCTCCTGGGCGCCCTCGACGAGTCGGACGCCTTCCACCGCCAACTCGCCGTCACCGCGCTGACGTTCCTCGACAACGGCAGACGGCTCGACCAGAGCGCGACGGCCTTGTTCACCCATCCCAACACCGTCCGCTACCGGCTCGGCCGCCTCCAGCAGATCACCGGGCACCCACTGACCGACCTCGCGTCCGGGCCGCTGGCCGAACCGCTGAGCACCCTGCACTGGTGGTGGGCCCTGACCACGTGGCTGCGACAGGACCCGGAGCCGCTGTGAACGCCGTCGTCAGCCGCCGAGTCCGGGCCTGCGGTCGCCCTTGCGGTCACGGCGGGCGAGCAGACGCTGGGCGCGGGTCAGGCCGTTCGGGAGGTTCCTGCGCAGCGCGGCCCGGGCCGCGTTGGAGCCGGGAGCCCCGTGCACCCCGCCTCCCGGATGCGCGGAGGCCGACGCCAGGTAGAGGCCCTTGACCGGCGTCTCCGGGCGCCCGGTGCCCGGGACGGGCCGGAACACCAGCTGCTGATGCAGGGCCGTGGTGCCGCCGTTGATGGCACCTCCGTGCAGATTGGCGTTCAGGGCCTGGAGGGTGGGCGGTGCCAGCACGCGCCGAGCCCGGATCAGGGAACGGAACCCGGGCGCGAAGCGCTCGACCTGCCGCTCGACCCGGTCGGCCATCAGCTCCTGCTCCTTCGTGTCCCAACTGCCGGTCAGCCCGTCGTCGCCCGCGTCGCCCTTGATGCGGTGCGGGACATGCGTGTACGCCCAGGCCGACTCCGTGCCCTCGGGCGACCGCGTGGGGTCGGCCGTCGTCATCTGCCCGAACAGCGCGAACGGCCGGTCCGGCACCTGCCCCATGGCGACCTGAGCCGCGAAGCGGGTCAGCTCGTCGACGCCGTCCGCCAGATGCACGGTTCCCGCGCCGACGGACTCGGGGGCCTGCCACGGCACGGAACCGTCGAGGGCCCAGTCGACCTTGAAGGTGGCGAAGTCCCACTGGAAGCGGCGCAGATCGGCCAGCACCTGCGGGGGCAGGTCGGCGCTGTCCACCAGGTCGCCGTACAGCGCGGGAGCGGACACGTCCGCGAGGACGGCCCGCGCGGCGGACACCGTCTCACCGCCGGCCGTGCGCACCGCCACGGCCCTGCCCTCCCGGACGACGACGCGGCTCACCCGCTCCCCGCACCGCAGGACCCCGCCGCGCTCCTGTAGCCGCCGGGTCAGCGCCCCGATGAGGGCGCCCGAACCGCCGACGGGTACGGGAAACCCGTACGTCTGGCCCAGCATCGACATCAGCCAGCCGAAGCCGCCGCTTCCCGCGGCCTCGGGGGCGAGGTCGGCGTGCAGCGCGTTGCCCGCCAGCAGCAGCCTGCCGCCCTCGCCGCGGAACTCCTCCTCGCCGAGCCGCCGTACCGGCAGCACCATCGACCGGGCCAGGCGCAGCCCGCCGGCGGTCCGCAGGCGCAGGGCGAGCCGGGCGCCCGCGCGCACCGGCGGGAAGGGGGTGAACAGCGCCTCCAGCACGTCGGGGCGCAGCCGCTCCCAGACCCGGTGCAGTTCGCGCCAGGCGTCGCCGTCGCCGTCGGCGAAGACGTCCAGGGACGCGGCGGTGTCGTCGAGGTCGCGTCCGAGCACGGCGCAGCGGCCGTCGGACAGCGGGTGGGCCAGTACGCGGGGCGCATGGCTCCACCGCAGCCCGTACCGCTCCAGGTGCAGTCCGGACAGGACCGGGGAGGCCGCGGCGAGGGGGTAGAACGAGCTGAAGAGGTCGTTCGTGAAGTCGGGGTCGACCCCGTGGTCGTGCCGGACCCCGCCCCCCGGCTCGTCCTGTTCCTCCAGGACCTCGACGCTCCAGCCCTCGTCGGCCAGGAGGTTGGCTGCGACGAGCCCGTTGGGCCCGGCTCCGATGACTACCGCGTCCGGCATGACCGCCTCCCGTCCCGCCGCCGTGCCGCACGTACGAGGCCGGTCATGCCGGCCTCGGCTCCGTACGGGCGCGCCGGGACTCGCGCGCCCCGTCGCCCTCGCACACGTCGGCCAGCCGCTTGAGCATGGCCCGGTGCCGTAGCTGGATGATCCCCTCCACGGCCGCGTTGTGCAGGGTGCCGCCGGCCCCCTGCAGCGGATGCTCGTCGATGATCACCAGCGTGTACTCGCCCCAGGGCCGCAGTTCGATGGCGACGCGGGCCGTGCCGAGCGGGCCGGCGATCGCCTCCAGCTCCAGCTCGTGCTCCTCGACGCACGCGCGGACGACCGACTCGTTGCGCAGGGTCCAGAGCCCGACCTTCACCTCGTAGCCGATCGCGGAGTGCACCTGCGGCCACTGGCCGCGCACGGGGTACGAGGACGCCGTCCCCACGACCCAGTCCGCGTACCGGGTGCCGTCGGCCAGCACGGACCACACCTCGCGCGGGCTCTTCTTGATGAGCCTGTGGCGTACGGCCACCTCTGCCTCCCTCGTGTCGCACCCGTCGATAGCGGAGTGATCGGTGCCGGGTCCCCCGGCAGCGGGAGTTCAACCGGCCGGTGACCTGCCACTGCCGGTGCCGCCGGGACTGCCGGGGCCGTCGGCCCGGCCGCCGGCGCCGAGCAGGCCCGTGGGCAGGAACGGCTCCCGGGCCGCCAGCCGGGGCAGTGCCCGGCGCGACACCCGCAGCACGACCGGTGGCAGCGCCACCCGGCCCAGCTGGGCGGCGACCAGCCAGCCGGGCACGTACACCGCGGTGCGGCGGCGCTCGACGGCCCGCGCCAGCCGGGCCGCGACGTGCTCAGCCGGATAGACGCGGCGGGCCGGGGGCGGCATGTGGCCGCGCAGTTCGCGCAGCACGGCGTGCCGGTCGGCGTCGCGGATCATGTCGGTGTCGGTCCAGTTGAGGTAGGCGATACCCACCGCGACACCCTCGTGCGCGACCTCGGCCCGCAGGGAGTGGGCGAAGGCCTCCACACCTGCCTTCGAGGCGCAGTACGCGCTCATCATCGGCGACGCGCCGATCGAGGCCAGGGAGGCGACCTGGAGGTAGTAGCCCGCCGTGTCCACCAGGTCCGGCAGGAAGGCGCGCGCGGTGATCGCGCTGCCGGTGAGGTTGACGTCAATCACCCTGCGCCAGGACGCCGCGTCCGACTCGGCGAAGGGGCCGCCCTCGGCGATGCCCGCGTTGGCGATCACTACGGAGGGCTTGCCGAGGGTCGCGCGCACGCCGCGGGCCGCGTCGGCCATCCCGGCGTCGTCGGTGATGTCGACCTCCCAGGTGGCGGCCGGGGTGGGCAGTTCGGCCGCCAGGGCCTCCAGGGCCGGTTTCTCGTGGCCCAGGAGGGCGAGGTGGGCGCCCCGGTGGGCCAGGTTCCGGGCCAGGGCGGCGCCGAGGCCGCGGGCGGCGCCGGTCACCACCGCCGTGCGGCCGCGCAGCGGGTCGTGTTTCACGGGGCTCCCTTCGTGGCGGGCTCAGGCCGTCCCCGAGCTGACGGGGGTACTTCCCGGTGACGGCCGGACCCGGATGCGGGTCGATGCCACCCGCTTCCATCCGACCACGAGTCGGTGTGCGCCGCCCGCCGTCGGGTCGTGCGCCGGGTGCGGGCCGATGGGGGCCGGCCGCGCCCACACGGCGGAGCCGCACATGTCACAGCCCCGCGCCCCTTACGGGGCCCGCCCGTGGAGCAGTCGCGGCCTGGACGGGGGCACGGCGGTATCAGGGAACTCAGGGGTCTCGTCAGAGTCATTGACGTGCATCGTGGGGGACTCTAATTTCTGATCGATCTCCCGAACCGCGTTCGAAATACCGACCCACGGCATCCGCCGGGGCCCTTCGTCACGCCCGCACCCGCTTGGAGACCACGATGAGCGCAAGACCCCAGCCGTCCCGGCGCCTCCTCCTCGGCATGGCCGCCGCCACTCCGCTGGCCGCGTCCGGCGTACTGACCCTCGGCGCCGGCACCGCCCACGCGGCGGACTCGGCGTACGTGATGTGCTACTTCACCGAGTCGACCAGCCTCGGCCTCGGGACCGACTACGGGCTGCATCTCGCCGTCAGCACCGACTCACTGAACTGGACGCCGCTCAACCAGAACAACCCCCTGGTCACCCCCACGGCGGGCGCCCTCGGTCTGCGCGACCCGTTCCTCCTGCGCAAGCAGGACGGCACCTTCGTCGTCATCGCCACCGACCTCAAGGGCACCGACTGGAGCTACAACAGCCAGTACATCCACGTCTGGGACTCCGCCGACCTGCGCACCTTCACCGGTTACCGCCGCCTCAAGCTGCACGACATGACCACGCACAGCTGGGCACCCGAGGCGTTCTGGGACGCCGGCCGGGGTCAGTACGCGGTCATCTACTCCTCGGTCAACTCAAGCGGCCACAACGTCATCATGGTGAACTACACCGGTGACTTCGTGACCGCGTCGGCTCCGCAGGTGTTCTTCGACCCCGGGTACGACGTCATCGACGGTGACGTGGCCGTCGGCGTAAACGGCTACAACTACCTCTTCTTCAAGAAGAACCAGACGCTGGTGGCGGCGCGGTCCACCTCTCTCGACCCGGGCAGCTTCACGGAGTTCAGCGCCGGCGTCGCACACGGCGGCACGGAGGCCCCGACCGTCTTCAAGTCACTGACCAGCAGCACGTGGTACCTCTGGGGTGACACCTACACACCGAACGGGGTCTTCTACGCCTGGCAGTCCGGCAGCCTGGCCTCCGGCACCTGGACCGCGCTCGACCAGAGGACCTACACCCAGCCGGTCAACTCCAAGCACTGCGGCATAGCGACGATCACCACGGCCGAGTACAACAACCTGCTCGCCAAGTGGGGCGCACCGGCCTGGAACCGGCTCAAGTCGTACAACTACCCGGACCGCTACGTCCGCCACGCCAACTACGCCGCCCGCATCGACACCTACCCCTTCGACCTGTACACCGACTCCCAGTGGAAGCTCGTCCCCGGCCTGGCGGACAGCTCCGGGGTCTCCTTCCAGTCGGTGAACTACCCGACCCGCTATCTGCGGCACTACAACTACGCGCTCCAACTCGACGTCAACGACGGCACGTCGACGTTCGCGGGCGACGCGACCTTCTCCCGTACGGCGGGTCTCGCCGACTCCTCCTGGGCGTCGTTCCGCTCGTACAACAACCCCACCCGCTACATCCGGCACGCGAACTACGTGCTGCGCATCGATCCCATCTCCACGGCCACGGAGCGGCAGGACGCGACGTTCCGCGTCGGGTACTGACCCCCGACGGCTCGCACACCGCTCGCGTACGGCCCGCCGGTGATCGCCTATCTTGGCGCGTATGCAGTCATACACGATCGGCCAGGCGGCGCGTCTGCTCGGGGTCAGCCCGGACACGGCGCGGCGCTGGGCGGACGCGGGCCGGATGGTCACGCACCGGGACGAGGGCGGACGGCGCCTCATCGACGGCAAGGACCTGGCCGCCTTCTCCGTCGAGCTCGCCAAGGGCGACGGCGAGGAGGACGCCTCGTACACCTCCGTCCGTAACGCCTTTCCCGGGATCGTCACGGCGGTGAAGCTCGGTGACGTGGCCGCCCAGGTGGAGATCCAGGCCGGACCGCACCGGCTGGTGTCGCTGCTGACACGGGAGGCGGTGGAGGAGCTGGGCCTTGAGGTCGGGGTGGAGGCCACCGCCCGGGTCAAGTCGACGAACGTACATATCGACCGGGCCTGAGAGCGGCACGAGGGCCGCGGGGTGGCCTCCAGCGGTCCAGCGGTTACGCGCCGCCCCGGCGGCCGGTCACGTGGTGACCGAGTACGAGTGGGCGCCCGTACCCGCCAGTGCGCCCGCGTCCACGATCAGGTACTCGTCACGGATCGGACGCCCGGCGAGCCAGGACTCCAGGATCTCGCGGGTGCCCGCCGCATAGCGGGCCTGCGCGGAGAGCGAGGAGCCGGAGATGTGCGGGGTCATGCCGTGGTGCGGCATGGTGCGCCAGGGGTGGTCGGCGGGGGCGGGCTGCGGGTACCAGACGTCGCCCGCGTACCCCGCGAGCCGGCCGCTGCGCAGGGCCCGGTCGACGGCGTCCCGGTCGGCGATCTTCGCCCGTGCCGTGTTGATGAGGTACGCGCCGCGCTTCATCCGGCCCAGCAGTTCGTCGCCGAAGAGCCCTTCCGTCTCCGGGTGCAGCGGCGCGTTGATCGTGACGACGTCGCAGTGCGGGACCATGTCGGCGGCCGACGGATGAAAGGTCAGGCCCAGCTCGCGTTCGACGGCCTCGGGGAGGCGGTGGCGGTCGGTGTAGTGCAGTTTCACGTCGAAGGGCGCGAGGCGGCGCAGGACGGCAAGGCCGATGCGTCCGGCGGCGACCGTGCCGACGTGCATGCCCTCCAGGTCGTAGGAGCGGGCCACGCAGTCCGCGATGTGCCAGCCGCCGTCGAGCACGACCTGATGGGACGGCAGGTAGTTGCGCACCAGGGACAGCGTCATCATCACCACGTGCTCGGCGACGCTGATGCTGTTGGAGTACGTGACCTCGGCGACCGTCACCCCGTGCGCGACCGCCGCATCCAGGTCGACGTGGTCGGAGCCGATGCCGGCCGTGATGGCGAGCTTGAGGTTCCGGGCGGCGGCGATGCGTTCCGGGGTCAGGTAGGCCGGCCAGAACGGCTGGGAGATCACCACGTCCGCGTCGGGCAGCTCCCGGTCGAAGACCGACCCGGCGCCCTCCTTGTCGGAGGTGACGACGAGGGTGTGCCCCGCCTTCTCCAGGAAGGTGCGCAGGCCCAGCTCGCCGGAGACACTGCCGAGGAGGTGACCCGGCGTGAAGTCGACGGCCTCGGGAGTGGGCGTGGTCTGCCCGCCGGGGTACCGGTCGATCGCGGGGAGGTCGTCACGGGCGTACGTGGTCGGGTATCCGTCGGTGGGGTCGTCGTACAGCACACAGAGCACCTTGGCCATGATCACGGCTCCTCAACTGCGTTGACTGCGGGTGCAGTTCACGATCCATGCAGCTGATTGCCCTGGTCAAAGCGATTCTCGCTATGTCCGTATAGCCGACGGCTATCAGTGGCCGTGACCGTCGAGGTACGTCCGCAGCAGTACGTCCAGCGCCTCCCGTACGCCGGCCCGGCGCGCCTCCGCCAGCAGAGCCCCGGCGAGTACGGACGGCGGGTCGTCGGGGCCGGTCACCAGGCCCACCCGCGGCCCGTGCGCCGGCCCGTCCAGCGGGACCACCCGCATGCCGTCCGGTACGCCGAACATGTGCAGCCAGGCGTGCGAGATCACGCTCGACCAGCGACCGCCGGGGAGGTGCGCGTAGAGGCCGGCGACGCTGTCCGACTCGATCGCCGGGGCGGCGGTGGCCCCGTCGGCGGCGAAGCACTCGTCGATGATGCGGCGGTTGCGCATACGGGAGTTGAGCAGGCACAGCGGGAGCGCGGCGGCGGCCGACCAACTCGCCGTCGCAGCGCTCCCGAGCGGTCCTGCGACCGGGGTCAGCAGCATGTACCGCTCCTCGTACAGCGGAAGCCGCCGCACCCCGCGCAAGGAGTCGTCGTCGAGGTAGGTCATGGCCGCGTCCAGCTCGAACTCGGCGAGACCGTGGGTGATGTCGGCCGAGGACAGCGACTCGATGCTCACCCGCGCCCGGGGGTGGCGGTCGCAGAACGGGGTGGTCAGGAGGGAGGCGGCGGGCAGCGCGGTGGGGACCACGCCCAGGCGCAGGGTGCCGGACAGTCCGTCGCCCAGGGCGGACAGCTCCTGGCGGAGGGCGTCGCCCTCGGCGAGGATGCGGTGCGCCCAGGCCAGCACCACCTCGCCCTCCGGGGTGAGGCCCTCGTAGCGCCGGCCGCGTCGCACGATCGGCACCTTCAGTTCGTGTTCGAGACGGCGGATCGCCGCGGACAGCGAGGGCTGGGAGACATGGCAGGACGCCGCCGCGCGGACGAAGTGGCGCTCCCGGGCGAGGGCGACCAGGTACTCCAGCTGGCGCAGTTGCACGCGTGACCTCCCAGGGGCGCCGGGCCCTCGCCCTCCGGGCCTCGGCACGGAGACATGGGCGTCGGCCGGTGCGGGTCAGTCCGTACGGCGCACGGCCCGTGCCAGGAAATGGTGGGCCGCGTCCTCGTAACAGTCCAGATCCCAGCCCGCCGTGTGCAGCGCCGGGCTCAGATTCTCCTCGGCCAGCAGGTCGTCGGGATCCAGGGCGCGGCCGTGGCGGGCGGCCCGTTCGGCGCGGCCGGAGGGGTGGAAGAGCAGGAGGACACCGTCGGGCGCGGTCACCCGGGCCCATTCGTGCAGGGCGCTCGTGGGATCGGGGACGTGGTCGACGAGGCCCGCGCTGAAGATGCCGTCCAACGACCGGGCGGGCAGTGGGAGTCGACACGCGTCGGCCAGCAGAAGCCCGGTGCGTCCCTTCCCGGCGGCTGCGGTGAGCATCGCCGGGGTGAGGTCCGCGCCGAGCACGACTCCCTCGGCGCCGACCTCGGCGCGCAGGGCGGGCAGGGCACGGCCGCTGCCGCAGCCCACGTCCAGTGCGCGCTGTCCGGGGCGCAGCCGCATGCGCGCGACGGCCGCGGTGTAGCGGGGGCCGTCGACGGCGAAGCGCTCCTCCCACGCGGCTGCCCGGGGGGTGAAGAAGGCGCGGGTCGTGGTCGCCGTCGCCCGGGACGCGGCCAGGGTGGCGAAGCGTTCGAAGACGGTGTCCCGGTGCGGGGCCAGTGCCGCCAGTTCGGCGGGAGCGGCGTCCTGGAGGTCGGGGGCGGTGGCCGCCTCTCCTGGGAAGGCCGTCGCGAAGGCGTCGACCGCCTCCTTGTCCACCTCCAGGTGGAACTGCGTCCCCCAGGCCGAGCGGCCGATCCGGAAGGCCTGGACGGGGTAGCGGTCGCAGGACGCGAGCAGGGTCGCGCCGGGCGGGAGGTCCATGGTGTCGTCGTGCCGGTGCAGCACGCGCAGGCGCTCGGGCACTTCGGCGAACAGCGGATCGGCGGTCGCGGCCGGAGCCGTCCGCACCTCGCCCCAGCCGATCTGCCGGCTCGCGCCGGGCCGGGCCGTGCCGCCCGCCGCCACGGCCAGCAGCTGCGCGCCGAGACACACGCCGAGCACGGGCACTTCCGCGTCCAGCGCGGCCCGCAGCAGGGACAGCTCGGCCGCGCGGGTCAAAAAGGCCGGGGAGTCGTCGTACGCGGCCATGGGGCCACCCATGACGACCAGCGCGGCCAGTCCCGCGGGTGACCCGGGTACCGGGTCCCCGGCCCAGGTCCGGCACACGCGCACCGGCAGTCCCGCCGCGGCGAGCGCGGTGCCGAGGGCGTACGGGCCCTCGTGGGGCAGGTGCTGGACGACCAGGACGCCCGTAGGTTCGACCCAGCTCACTGGAGATAGCCGCCGTCCACGCGGATCGCGCTGATGCCGCTGATGTGCCGGGCGCCGCAGCGGTCCTGAGGCAGCACCAGCTGCGGTCCCGGGCCGTCGAGCGGGCTGTCGTCGACGGTGGCCGCGAGCAGGACGGGGGCGCGGCCGAAGTCGGGGTCGATCTCCGCCCAGGACAGCAGCGCGTGGTGGCCGTCCCGGCCGGACACCGCGATCAGGAAACGCAGGCGTTCCTTGCGGCGCGCGGGGTCGAAGCCGGGGCCCGCCGCCATGAGCACGTCGTGCAGCAGGGGTCCGGTGAACCGGTGCCGCTGGATGCCGCTGGTCGCGCACTCGAAGCTGACCTCGGTCTCGTGCTGCGGCCAGGCGAGCAGGTCGGACACCGTCAGCCGGGCCGGCCGGGTCAGATCACCGCTGAGGGCGAGCTCCGCCACCGGGCCGGCGGCCGTACCGGCGGCTGCGAGGGACTGACTCACGGGGTACCACCTCCCGGATGACCGTACCCGGACGCACACCCCGTGCAAACGCACATGCCATCCCACCCGATCCCTGGTCCCGCTGGTGCAAAGCGACAAGAGACTTTGACCTTGCATCTGCGGCAGTATCATCTACGCGTGCACACCTACTGTTCCCGGGCAGGCCCGACGCTCTGACGTGCGGGCCGGTGGGACCCGGTGGGAGCCGGCCAGGGGCAAAAGCCGGGGCGCAGCCCCGCTCTTGAGGGGCGCGGGGAACCGCGCGAACGGTCCGCCAGGACCACAGATGGCAGAAGGTCCGCCAGGACCACAGATGATGGGGTCCGTGAGGACCAGAGGGAGTGGACCCGTAATGACCAGCACCGCGCGCCGGACCCGCAGGACCCGCAGGACCCGTCGGACCCTTCAGGTGGCCGGCGCGGGCGCCGCAGCCCTGCTGGCGCTGAGCGCCTGCTCGTCGTCCGACGACGACGCGTCCGACTCCTCGTCGGCGAAGTCGGACGCGTCAGCGTCCTCCTCCGCGGACAAGCTGTCCGGCACGGTGACCGTGTTCGCCGCCGCCTCCCTCAAGGAGAGCTTCACGACGCTGGGCAAGCAGTTCGAGAAGGAGCACCCGGGCACGAAGGTCACCTTCAGCTTCGGCGGCAGCGACTCGCTGGCCGCGAGCATCACGGGCGGCGCTCCGGCGGACGTGTTCGCGTCCGCCAGCCCCAAGACGATGAAGATCGTCACCGACGCCGGGGACGCGTCGGGGACGCCCGCCACCTTCGTGCGCAACGAGCTGGAGATCGCCACCCTGCCGGGCAACCCCGACAAGATCGCCTCCCTGAAGGACCTCACCAAGTCGGACCTGAAGGTCGTGCTGTGCGACAAGGAGGTGCCCTGTGGCGCCGCCGCCGAGAAGGCCCTGGACGCCAGCAAGCTGAAGCTCACCCCCGTCTCGTACGAGCAGGACGTCAAGGCCGCGCTGACGAAGGTCGAGCTGAAGGAGGCCGACGCGGCGGTCGTCTACAAGACCGATGTGCACGCGGCGGGTGACAAGGTGGAGGGCGTGGAGTTCCCCGAGTCCGACGACGCCATCAACGACTACCCGATCGTCCCCCTCAAGGACGCGCAGAACACCGCGGGCGCCGAGGCGTTCATCGCGCTGGTGCAGTCCGCCGAGGGCCAGAAGGTCCTGACCGAGGCCGGGTTCCTCAAGCCGTGACGTCCCCTGTCGACAAGTCCGGTGCCGCGGCCGACACCCTCCGGGGCGGGCCGCGGCGCCGGCGCGTCCGGACGGGCGAGGGCACCGGCGGCCGGGGCGTGCCCCTGCCGCTGCTGGTGCCCGCGCTGATCGGCCTGGCGTTCCTGATCGTCCCGCTGATCGCCCTGCTCGTACGCGCCCCCTGGCGGAGCCTGCCGGACCTGCTGACCAGCGCCGAGGTGTGGCAGGCGCTCCGGCTGTCCCTGGTCTGCGCCACGGCGGCGACCGCGGTGAGCCTGGTCATCGGCGTGCCGCTGGCCTGGCTGCTGGCCCGTGTCGAGTTCCCCGGCCGCGGTCTCGTACGGGCCCTGGTCACGCTGCCGCTCGTGCTGCCGCCGGTCGTCGGCGGTGTGGCCCTGCTGATGGCGCTCGGCCGCAACGGCATCGTCGGCAAGTGGCTGGACTCCTCGTTCGGGATCACGCTCCCCTTCACCACCACCGGGGTCGTCATCGCCGAGGCGTTCGTCGCGATGCCGTTCCTCGTGATCAGTGTCGAGGGCACGCTCCGCGCCGCCGACCCGCGCTACGAGGAGGCCGCCGCCACGCTCGGCGCCTCCCGCTTCACCGCGTTCCGCCGGGTCACACTCCCGTTGATCGCGCCCGGTATCGCGGCGGGCGCTGTCCTGGCGTGGGCGCGGGCGCTCGGCGAGTTCGGCGCGACGATCACCTTCGCGGGCAACTTCCCGGGCCGTACGCAGACCATGCCGCTGTCCGTGTATCTGGCCCTGCAGAGCGACCCGGAGGCCGCCATCGCCCTCAGTCTGGTCCTGCTGGCCGTGTCCGTCGCGGTGCTGGCGGGCCTGCGCGACCGTTGGATGACAGCAGGATGACCGAACCCCGTTACGCCTCCGACGCCGCCGACGCCACCCCGGACGTACGCGCCGACACCTCCGACACGGGCCTCGGGGCGGGCCTCGACGCGCATCTCGTCGTCGAGCGCGGCACCTTCCGTCTCGATGTGGCGCTGCGCGTCGCACCCGGCGAGGTCGTCGCCCTGCTCGGCCCGAACGGCGCCGGCAAGACCACCGCACTGCGGGCCCTGGCCGGCCTGACCCCGCTCACCGGCGGCCGGCTGCGGCTGGACGGCACGGCGCTGGAGCGTACGCCGCCGGAGTCCCGCCCGGTCGGCGTCGTCTTCCAGGACTATCTGCTCTTCCCCCACCTGACCGCTCTGGACAACGTGGCCTTCGGACCGCGCTGCCAGGGCGCGAGCAAGGCCGAGGCACGTGCGCAGGCCGCCGAGTGGCTCGGCCGGCTGGGACTCGCCGAGCATGTCGGCGCCAAACCGCGCCGGCTCTCCGGTGGACAGGCCCAGCGGGTCGCGCTGGCCCGCGCGCTCGCCACCCGCCCCCGGCTGCTCCTGCTCGACGAGCCGCTGGCCGCGCTGGACGCCCGGACCCGGCTGGAGGTACGGGCCCAGCTGCGCCGTCACCTCGCCGAGTTCGAGGCGGTCGCCGTGCTCGTCACGCACGATCCGCTGGACGCCATGGTGCTGGCCGACCGGCTGGTCGTGGTGGAGGACGGCCGGGTAGTCCAGGAGGGCGCCCCGTCCGACATCGCCCGCCGTCCCCGTACGGACTACATCGCCCAGCTGGTCGGTCTGAACCTCTACCGGGGCGAGGCCGACGGGCACGCGGTCCAGCTCGACGCGGGTCCGTCCATCACCACCACGGAGGCCCTGCGCGGCCCGGTCTTCGTGGCGTTCCCGCCCAGCTCGGTCACCCTCCACCGCGACCGCCCGTCCGGGGTCAGCGCCCGCAACCTGTGGGCCTGCGAGGTCGCGGGGCTTGAGACCCACGGCGACCAGATCCGCGCCGACCTCACCGGCGAACTGCCGCTCGCCGCGGACCTGACCACGGCCGCCGCCGCCGAACTCGACCTGCATCCGGGTGCGGCGGTCTGGGCCGCCGTGAAGGCCACGCAGACCCACGCGTATCCGGTCTGAACGGCCTGCGCGGGCCGCTCCCCGGCATCGGGTGGGGCGCGCGGGCGACCTCCCGCATCGGATGGGGTGTGCGGGCCGCTCGGCGCGGCCGGTCCACGGGGGAGCCTGAACCGTCACGCGGTCAGGCCCGATTACGGTGGCCCCAGCACCACCCATAGGCGACAAACCACCCCTTCCCCTGTGAGGCGTTCCGTCACGAGCCTGAGCATCCGCAACCAGATCCCCGGCACCGTCACCTCCGTCACGACGGGTGAGGCGATGGCGACGGTCAAGGTCCGCCTCGACGGCGGCCAGGTCCTCACCGCGGCCGTCACACTGGAGTCCGTCAAGGACCTCGGCATCACCGAGGGCTCCGCCGTCCGCGCACTGGTGAAGGCCACGGAGGTCGCGGTGGCCACCGGCCCGGTGGAGGGCCTGTCCATCCGCAACCAGCTGCCCGGCACGGTCACCGACGTCACCACCGGCGGCGCCATGGCCTCCGTGCGGATCACGGTCGACGGCGGCGAACTGACCGCGGCGATCACCACGGACGCCGTCACCGACCTGGGTCTGGCGACCGGCTCCTCCGTGGTCGCGCTGATGAAGTCGACGGAGGTCTCGCTCGCGACGGTGTGAGAGCCCGCTCGGGCGATCCGCAGGACCGGCACCCGCGTCATGATCGCGTCACGAGCGCGGGAGTTCACGTCAAGCATCCGTCAGGGAGGCGGCCCGGACCCCGGCCGGCGGGCAAAGCTTCGCTGGAGCGCCCGGCCGATCCGGCCGCACGGCGCACATCGCCTTCTGCGAGGAGCAGCTTGATGTCTGCGATCGACCACTGCGAGGACCCCGAGCCCTCCGAACGCGTCCCGGCCGGACTTCTCTTCGTGCCCGTCCGGTCGGGGCCCGCGGGCTGCACGGCCCGTTTCTTCCGCACTCCCCTGGGCGGCCGTACGGCCGTCGGATTCACCTCGGCGGCGCGGGCGGCCGCCACGCTGGGCGCGGAGCAGGCCTGCATCAGGCTCTCCGAACCGGCGCTGCGCGCGCTCGCCGCACCCCTGGGCGTCACCGCCCTCACGGTCGACCCGCAGCTCTCCGCTCCCCCGGTAGAGGCCGCACCCTCCCCCGCCGACGCCGGTGCCGACACCCGCGGGCCGAGGCGCTCGTGGCACGGCCGGCGCCCGCTGCACACCCGTGCGCTGCGCGTGACCGGCGCCGCCGCCGTCGTCTCGTACCTGAACCTGCTGATCGGCTGAGGAGGCGCCCGCCATGACCGTTTCCCTCAACTCGTCCCTCCCGCCCTCCCTGCCCGCCGACCCCGGCGCCCTGTCCCGGCTACTCGGCGACAGCCGCGACAGCGTCGACAGCGGCGACAGCGAGACCGACGCACTGTCCGTCTGGCCGCGTTCCGCGCGCCCCGAGGCCGGCGGGGACGTCTCCGTGGGCGGCGTCTCCCTCACCGAGGCCGCCGACCGCTTCGGCACTCCCGTGTACGTCCTCGACGAACAGGAGGTCCGGGAGCGCTGCCGTACCTACCGCGCGGCGTTCCCGGACGCCGACGTCGTGTACGCGGCCAAGGCGTTCCTGTGCCGTGCGATGGCGCACTGGGTGCGGGAGGAGGGGCTGGGCCTGGACGTCTGCTCCGCCGGAGAACTGGCGCTCGCCGTCACCACGGGCTTCCCACCGGGGAAGATCGTGCTGCACGGCAACGCCAAGAGCCCCGACGACCTGCGCACCGCGCTGCGGCTCGGCGTCGGGACCATCGTCGTGGACAGCGCCTCGGAGATCGCCCGACTGGCCGCGATCACTCCCGCCGACGCCCGTCAGCAGGTCATGGTGCGAGTGGTGCCGGGGATCGCAGCCGGCGGGCACGCCAAGGTACGCACCGGTACGGACGACCAGAAGTTCGGCCTGTCCCTCACGGACGGGTCGGCGCAGCACGCGGTGGCGCGGATACTCGACCAGCCGCACCTGGAACTGGTCGGCCTGCACTGCCACATCGGCTCGCAGATCGACTCGGTGAAGCCCTATGTGTCCGCCGTACGGCGGCTGATCGGGCTGCTGGCCCGGATCCGGGACCAGCACGGCGTCGTCCTGCCCCGGCTGAACATCGGCGGCGGGCACGCCGTCGCCTACCGGCCCGGCGAGGCGAGCCTCGACGTGGGCGTCCTCGCCGACCGCGTGCTCGCCGAGCTGGCGGACGGCTGCGCCCGGACCCGGCTGCCCGTACCGCGGCTGACGCTGGAACCGGGCCGGGCGATCGCCGGACCCGCCGGGGTCGCGGTCTACCACGTCCTCGCGGTCAAGCGCACCGGCGAGCACACCTTCGTCGCCGTGGACGGCGGCATGAGCGACAACCCGAGACCCGCGCTGTACGGGGTCCGGTACGCGCCCCGCCTGATCGGACGCCACTCGTCGGCACCGTCCCGCGCGGTCACGGTCGTGGGCCGCCACTGCGAAGCGGGTGACGTCCTCGCGGACGACGTGCAGCTCCCGGGTGACGTACGCCCGGGCGACCTCCTCGCCGTCCCGGCGGCCGGCGCCTACCACCTGTCCATGGCGTCCGGCTACAACATGGTCGGCCGGCCCCCGGTCGTAGCGGTGTCGCGCGGCATCGCACGCGTACTGGTGCGCCGCGAGTCACTGGACGACATGACCCACCGCGACGTGGGCCTGTAGCGCCCGGGGACGCCCGCGGCACCTCTAGGCACGCCTCGGGTTGTGCGCGGCTTCAGCCCCCGGGCAGCGGCCTCGACGAGCCCGCACGAACGCAACAGCGCCCACCCACACCCCCAGCGAGCCCGCACGAACGCAACAGCGCCCACCCACGCCCCCAAGGGGCGCGGGGAACTGCGCGCCCAGCCACAACCGGCCTGTAGCCGATGAACAAGCGTCCCCCCACCCCCTAAGGGGCGCGGGGAACGGCGCACGCATGGCCCCGTGCGGACTCGTCAGATCGTGGTCGCAGTGGGCCAGCCCCAGAATCTCGGCCCGTCCACCCAGGTGCACCCCGACCAGTGGGCGTTCCACGGGATCCAGGGTGTCGCTCCCCCTCAGGTCGACGCCGCCCGGTCCGGGCACACGCGTCGCCGGTCACAGCAAGGCAGGACGGGCGACGGGCGGCGGGCGGCGGGAGCGGTCAGCGGGCCCGGGGTGCCCCCCGTCGCCGCTGCGCCGGCGGGGGCGACGGCGGCGAGAAGGTGTCGTCGCCCTCGTCCTCGTCCAGCGGCGGCAGCTCGATGGTGTACTGCGGCTGGAGGAACAGACCGTGGTGCTGGGGCACGGCGGACGAGGCCGGCGCGTCCTGAACGGGACGTGCAGGGTCGCGATGCGAAGAGGCAGGCATCCAAAACCATCCGGAGTCGGGAGTCGCGCGGATCAGAGGCGGAGCTGTCGACCGATGAGCATCGGTACCTGCTACCTCGCGCGCTACTGCCCATTAGATCCTATCGGCGCCCCGAGAACGAAAGGGCGCGGTGTGCGAAGTCATATGGAGGGGTGATCCGCGCCTCCGGGGGACCGCTCACGGCGGAGGCCGCGGGTCGCCGAAGGCGCCCGCGGGCCACCCGCCTAAGTGCCCTGCGCAGCAGCGTTTCAGCAGGTCAGGGCCTTTTTCTGGTCGATCTGCGCGCGGCGGGGCGGACGGGCCGACGCGAGCACCGGTCCACTGCGGGCCGCCGCCGCATCGGCGGGGAACCCGGCGGTTTCGCATCGGGTCGCGCGCCGCCCCGTCCGCCCCCCAAGTCGGTGCGAAGGCCCCCGATTCGGCCGGACCGGCACCGCTATAGGCTGCGTCCGTGAAGCGGATCTTGGTGGTGGGTGTCACGGGCGCGGGCAAGTCCACGCTCGCCCGGGCGGTGGGCGAGCGCCTGGACGTGCCCTATCACGAGATGGACGCGCTGTATTTCACGGGCCCCGGCTGGGCCGAGAACGACACCCTGGCCGAGGACGTCGCACACCTGACGGCCGAACCCCGCTGGATCGTCGACTCGCTCGGTTATCCCGAGGTGCGGGATCTCCTCTGGGACCGGGCGGACACCGTCCTGTGGCTCGACTACGGGAAGCGCGTGGTCATGCCCCGGGTCCTTCGCCGTTCCGTCAGGCGGAGCGTCACCCGCGAGAGTCTGTTCGGCGGCAACAGGGAGACCTGGGCGGGCTGGCTGAGCAAGGAGCATCCGGCCTGGTGGGCCTGGTCCCAACACGCGGGCCGGCGCGAGGAGATCGAACGCCGGACGCGCGATCCGCGTTTCGCGCCCCTGAACACGCTGCGGTTCTCCCACCCCCGCGACACCGCGGCGTGGCTGGCGTCCGTGTGACCTGACCCGATGGCGTCCGTGTGACGCGACCAGACCGGAGCGGCACCATCGCTTCCCGATCCGGTCTCGCCACGCCTTCGCGACAGCATCGAAAAAGCACCGGCCGATTGAAACCGTTCAATCGTCGTCGCCCCGGAAACATCTGGCCTCTCTGAAGCAACGACCACATCCGACGCCCCGTCAAGAATGTGTTGCACGCTCATTGACCCTCGCCCCGCAGGCCCCTACGTTCACCCGCAGTGAATCGATTCATCCTTACTGCCTGAGGAGCCGTAGTGATCAGCAGGAGGAACATTCTGGCGGGCACGGCGGCGGCGATGGCCGTCACGGCGACCGCCGCCGGCACCGGATCCGCCCTGGCCGCCCCCGCGTCCGCACCGGCCGGGGCGGGCGCCCGTCGCAGCGCTCTGCGCGTCACCGCGCCGACCGTCGAGTACGTGCGACACCCCCTCGGCATCGACGCCCAACACCCCCGGCTGAGCTGGCCGCTGGCCTCGGACGAGCCGGGCGCGCGCCAGAGCGGTTACCGGATACGCGTGGCCTCCAGCGCCGCACGGTTGTCGGAGCCGGATGTCTGGGACAGCGGAAAGGTCGCGTCCGAGGAGTCCGTCCTCGTCCCGTACGCGGGCCCGCGGCTCAAGCCGCGCACCCGGTACTTCTGGTCCGTGCGCGTGTGGGACGCGGACGGCGGCGCCTCGGACTGGAGCGAGCCGGCGTGGTGGGAGACCGGCCTCCTCGACTCCGCGCAGTGGACCGCGAAGTGGGTCTCCGCTCCCCCGGTCCTCACCGACGCGCCGACGCTCGAAGGCAGCTCCTGGATCTGGTTCCCCGAGGGCGATCCCGCCAACAGCGCCCCGGCGGTCACCCGTTGGTTCCGCCGCACCCTCGATCTCCCCGACGCGGTCACGGCGGCGACGCTGGCCATCAGCGCGGACAACGTGTACACCGTCTCCGTCAACGGCACCGAGGTGGCCCGCACCGACCTGGAGACGGACCACGACGGCTGGCGCCGCCCCGCCGTGGTCGAAGTCCTCCCCCAGTTGCGCACGGGGAAGAACGTCCTAGCGGTGTCGGCTACCAACGCGTCCGAGGGGCCCGCCGGGCTGGTCGCGACGCTGACCCTGCACACCGCGTCCGGCGAGCAGCGGATCGTCACGGACGACGCCTGGAGATCGACCGACAAGGAGCCCGCCGCCGGCTGGCGCGGCACCGACTTCGACGACAGTGCCTGGCCCGTGGCGAAGGAGGCGGCGGCGTGGGGCGCCGGACCGTGGGGGAAGGTCGTCCCCGCGTCGTACGCGGCCAACCAGCTGCGGCACGAGTTCACGCTCCCGCGCAAGAAGGTGGCACGCGCCCGGCTGTACGCCACGGCCCTCGGCGTCTACGAGGCCCACCTCAACGGCCGCCGCGTCGGCCGCGACCAGCTGGCGCCCGGCTGGACCGACTACCGCGAACGCGTCCACTACCAGACCTACGACGTCACCTCGCTCGTACGGTCCGGCGCCAACGCCCTCGGCGCGTATGTGGCACCGGGCTGGTACGCGGGCAACGTCGGTATGTTCGGGCCGCACCAGTACGGCGAACGCCCCGCGCTGCTGGCCCAGTTGGAGGTCGAGTACACCGACGGGACACGCGAGAGCGTCATCTCGGACAGTGACTGGCGGGCCGCGGCCGGGCCGATCGTCTCCGCCGACCTGCTGAGCGGCGAGACGTACGACGCGCGCAGGGAGACCGCGGGCTGGACCTCGCCCGGCTTCGACGACGGGGCCTGGCTCGACGCGGTGCGCACCGCCGCGGACGCCGCCCCGCCCCGGATCGAGGCCCAGGTGGACGGCGCGGTCCGGGTGGCCAAGGAACTCGCGGTCCGGAAGGTGACCCAGCCCAAGCCGGGTGTGTTCGTCTTCGACCTGGGCCAGAACATGGTCGGTTCGGTACGGCTGCGGGTCTCGGGCGCGGCCGGCACGACCGTCCGCCTGAGGCATGCCGAGGTGCTCAACCCGGACGGCACCCTCTACACGGCGAACCTGCGGACCGCCGCGGCGACCGACACGTACACGCTCAAGGGTGGTGGGCGGGAGACGTACGAGCCGCGGTTCACCTTCCACGGGTTCCGGTATGTCGAGGTGACCGGGTATCCGGGCACTCCGGCGGCGGGTGACCTCACGGGGCGGGTGATGCACACGTCGGCGCCCTTCACGTTCGACTTCGAGACCGATGTCCCGATGCTCAACACCCTGCACAGCAACATCACCTGGGGGCAGCGGGGCAACTTCCTCTCCGTCCCGACGGACACCCCCGCGCGTGACGAACGCCTGGGCTGGACCGGTGACATCAACGTCTTCGCGCCGACGGCCGCGTACACGATGGAGTCCGCGCGGTTCCTGACCAAGTGGCTCGTGGACCTGCGCGACGGGCAGACCGCGGAGGGCGCCTTCACGGACGTGGCCCCCATGGTGGGCACGGTCGGCAACGGGGTGGCGGGCTGGGGCGACGCGGGCGTCACGGTCCCCTGGTCGCTGTACCAGGCGTACGGCGACCGGCAGGTGCTGGAGGACGCGTGGTCCTCCGTACAGGCCTGGCTGAAGTACCTGGAGAAGAACAGCAGCGGGCTGCTGCGGCCGGCCGCCGGCTACGGGGACTGGCTGAACGTCGAGGACGAGACACCCAAGGACGTCATCGCCACCGCCTACTTCGCCCACAGCGCCGACCTCGCGGCCCGGATCGCGAAGGAACTCGGCAAGGACCCCGCCCCCTACACCGACCTGTTCGGGCGCGTAAGGGCTGCGTTCCAGAAGGCCTATGTCACCGCCGAGGGCCGGGTGAAGGGTGACACGCAGACCGCGTACGTGCTCGCCCTGTCCATGGACCTGCTGCCGGACGGGCTGCGGACGGCGGCGGCCGACCGGCTCGTCGCGCTGATCGAGGCGAGGGACTGGCATCTGTCGACGGGCTTCCTCGGTACGCCCCGGCTGCTGCCCGTGCTCACCGACACCGGGCACACCGATGTCGCCCACCGGCTGCTCGCACAGCGTTCCTATCCCAGCTGGGGCTACCAGATCGACAAGGGCTCCACCACGATGTGGGAGCACTGGGACTCCATCCGGCCCGACGGCAGCTTCGAGGACCCGGGCATGAACTCCTTCAACCACTACGCCTACGGCTCGGTGGGCGAGTGGATGTACACGAACATCGCCGGGATCGCGGCGGGCCGGCCCGGCTACCGCGAGGTCGTCGTCCGGCCGCGGCCGGGCGGCGGTGTCACCTCGGCCCGCGCCACGTTCACCTCGGTCCGCGGCCCCGTCTCCACCCAGTGGCGGCTGCGCTCCGGCAGGTTCGCCCTGACCTGCTCCGTGCCGCCCAACACCACCGCCGAGGTGTGGATCCCCGCGGACGCTCCCGACGAGGTCACCCACACCACCGCGGCCTTCCTGCGCAGTGAGGACGGCTGCGCGGTGTACCGGGTCGGTTCCGGCACCCACCGCTTCAGCGCGTAGCCCGGCCGTCACGCGGCGGTGTCCAACACACCTTGGACGCCGCCGCGTTGGCGGGGCTCCGCGGAAGCGCGGTGGCCTGCCCATAAGGTGCTCGCATGTCTGCCTCGTTGAGTTACGCCAGATCCCGCGCCGCGCTGCGCGCATCGGCGCGTATTTCCGTCGAGCTGCTGCTGGTTCTGGTGATGACCGCGGTGGCTCTCTGGCTTCTCGGCCAGATGTGGTCCGTGGTCTGGCCACTCATAGTGGGTCTTCTGCTGACCACGCTGACCTGGCCCGCGGCCCGCTTCCTGCGCCGGCGCGGGTGGCCTCCCGCCCTGGCGGCCTCCTTGGTGACCGTGCTGTTCCTGGTGCTCGCCGCCGCGGTGGTCGCGCTGATCGCGGTTCCGGTCGCCTCCCAGTCGGGGGAGTTGACCGACCGGATCGTGGACGGCGTGCACAAGGTCCGTGACTGGGCCGCCGGACCGCCGCTGAACGTCGAGGACGCCCAGATCTCGGGTGCCGTGGACAGTGCGGTCGAGCGTTTCCAGAAGAGCGCCGGGAGTGTGGTCGGCACGGTCGTCTCGGGCGTGAGCGCCGTGGTCGACGGTCTGGTCACCGCCGTCCTCGCACTGTTCCTGATGTTCTTCTTCCTCAAGGACGGCCCGCGGTTCCTGCCGTGGCTCGCCCGTCAGCTGCCCGGCCGGCTCGCCGTCGACGTCCCGACCGTGGCCTCGCGCACCTGGGACACCCTGGGATCGTTCGTACGGTCACAGGCGGCGGTCGGTCTGCTCGACGCCGTCTTCATCGGGATCGGCCTGTGGGTCGTGGGCGTGCCGCTGGTGCTCCCGCTGGCGGTGCTGACCTTCGTCTCGGCGTTCGTGCCGATCGTGGGCGCCCTGTTCGCCGGCTTCGTCGCGGTGCTCATCGCGCTGGTGTCGAACGGTCTGACGGACGCGCTGATCGTGCTGGCGATCATCCTCGCGGTCCAGCAGTTGGAGGGAAACGTCTTCCAGCCCATGATCCAGAGCCGTGGGCTCGGACTGCACGCGGCGGTGATCCTGCTGGCGGTGACGCTGGGCGGCAGTCTGGCGGGCGTGGTGGGCAGCCTGCTCGCCGTCCCGGTCGCCGCGATGATCGCCGTGTTCTGGAACTACCTGCGCGAGCAGCTCAGTGAGCCAACGGAGGAACCGGGCACCCAGGAACCGCAGACCGACGGCGCCGTCCCCTCCTGAGGGGGCCCGGACCCTCGGCCCGGCCGGTCCCTGTGGCGGGCGCGGGCCGACCGCCTACGGGTTCAGTACGACCTTGCCGGCGACGGTGCCGGATTCGGCCAGGCGCAGAGCCTCGGCGGCCTGGGCGAGCGGGAGTTGTGCGGCTATCTGGGCCGTGACCTCCCCGCGCCGGTACGCCGCGAAGACCTGGGTGAGGTCGGCGCGCAGCCGGGCCCGGAACCGGTTCCTGGCCAGGGCCCGGCCGGCCCAGACGTTGAAGAAGTAGGCACGGCGGCGGTTGGGCAGCGCGTTCCACAGCCACACCCGGCCGAGCAGTTTGAGCACGGGCCACTGCTTGGAGCCCTCGGCGTCCCGGGTGGACGCGCTGCCGTAGGAGACGAGCGTCCCGCCGGGCGCGAGGAGGCGCCAGGAGTCGACGACGCCCCGGCCGCCGACGTGGTCGAAGACCGCGTCCACTCCGCCGGGGGCGAGTTCCCGGACGCGCGCGGCGACGTCCTCCGTGCGGTAGTCGACGGGCACGACGCCCTTGGCGAGGAGCGCCTCGTGGTGGCGCGCGGACGCCGTGCCGATCACCTTCACGCCCGCGGCCAGGGCGAGCTGGACGAGGACCGAGCCGACACCGCCGTTGGCCCCGTGCACCAGGACGGTCCGTCCGGCGCGGACGCGTGCCTTGCGGTGGAGCATCTGCCAGGCGGTGATGCCGTTGACCACCAGGGTCTCCGCCTGCGCCGCGCCGATGCCATCGGGCACCTCCACCACGTCGGCCGCGTCGACGAGCACATGGGTGGACCAGCCGCCGACCTTCAGCAGGGCCGCCACGCGGGTGCCGGTCAGGCCCGGCTCGACGCCCTCGCCCGTGGCCAGCACCGTTCCGACGAGGTCGTAACCGGGCACGAAGGGGAACGGCGGCTGGTCGTAGTAGCGGCCCCGGCGCATCTGCTGTTCGGCGAAGGAGACCCCGGTCGCCTCCATCCGGATCAGGACCTGGCCGGGACCCGCGACGGGGACCGCTCCGCGCCTGATCTGAAGTCCTTCCGGCGCCACCTTGCCCGGCAGGACGACCTCGACGAGTCCTTCAGCGTTCATGACGACCTCCATGGCATCGCACGCGACTGCGCCGCACTCGACTGACTGCTTCTTGCGTTCGTTAGAAGTTGTAACGCAATAAGAGCGATAGAGTCAATAACGTTGGTGATAGCCTCTAACTAAATACGATGCGCAGACACAGGTGGAGACACAGACACGGCCGCAGGCAGGACACGGAAGGCGGTAGGCCATGACGGACACGGGCACCGAGACCCCGCGCGAGCGCTACCGCGCCCAGGTGCGCGCGGAGATCAAGGCGCACGCCTGGGAACAGCTCGCCGCGGCGGGAGCCTCCGCGCTCTCCCTCAACGCGATCGCCAAGCGGATGGGCATGAGCGGACCCGCGCTCTACCGGTACTTCGCCAACCGCGACGAACTGATCACCGAGCTGATCCGGGACGCTTACCGCAGCCTCGCCGACACCTTCCGCGCGACCGCCGCCGCCGGCCCCGACGCGTCCGCGCTGGCGCACGCCCTGCGCGACTGGGCCCTTCAGGACCCGCACCGCTACTTCCTCGTCTACGGCACACCCGTGCCCGGCTACCACGCGCCCGACGACATCACCGACATCGTGCGCGAGATCATGGCGACCCTGCTCGACGCCTGCGCCGCGCTGCCCTCGGACTCCCCCGCGACACCGTTCGGTTCGCACCTCCAGGAGCACCGGCGGTGGGCGGGCGACCATCCCGCCGAGCCCGCGGCCCTGCACCGGGCGCTGACCTTCTGGACCCGGCTGCACGGCGTGCTGTCCCTGGAACTGGCGGGTCACTTCACCGGGATGGGGTTCGACCCCGCGCTGTTCTTCGCGGCCGAGCTGGAGGAGCTGACCGAGGCGTCGGCACGCTGACCCCCGAAGGTCTGCCCGTTCGGGCAGGCGCGTGTGCCTCCGCGCCTCGTGATTCCCGCGGGGCTGCCCGTTAGCCTCGTGCGCGTGAGCATCATGACCACAGTGAACGCCGCGGAACTCCGCGCGGCGCAGGGGGAGTTCGCCGGTGATTGACGGCCGGTCGGACGGCACGGGGGCGGCCGGCTCCCGCACAGCGCAGGCCGGCGGGGGCGAAGCCGAGGACACACTCGGGGAAGCGGCCGATCCGGCGGCCGGAGCAGTGACCGCGGCACCGGTCGAGGAGCCGGCCGGGGAGCCGTCCGGGGGGTCCAGGGAACAACGCCCGAAGCGCGCCCGCCGCGGCCCGGGCCCGTTCACCCTGCTCGTCCTGCCGGGGCTGGTCGCCCTGATGGGGGTGGCCGGCTTCCTGGCCTACAACGGCGGTCTCGACGACGCCTGGCCCCAGGGTTCCGACCCCGACCCGACGGCCACGACCCGCGTGGACGCCTCGTACATCCCCTGGCTCCGCAAGGCGGTCGCGGACTGCAAGGTCGTCAAGCCGTCGGTGCTCGCCGCCCAGATCGACCGGCTCTCCGGCTGGAACAACGACACGGGGGCGCTGTCGGGCGAGAAGGGCATCGCCGCGTTCACGGACGCCCAGTGGAAGAAGTGGGGCAAGGACGACGACGGCAACGGCCGCTCCTCGCCCCGCGATCCGGCGGACGCGATGATGGCGCTCGGCCGGCAGGACTGCTCCCTCGCCGAGAAGGTGACCGACCTCAGGACCGAGGGAACCGTCACCGGGGACCTGGTGAACCTCACCCTCGCCGCGTACGCGTCGGGTACGGACGCCGTGGTGAAGGCGGGTCGCGTACCCGCCGACGCGGAGGCCTACATCGACGAGGTGAAGTCGCTGTCCTCGCGCTACGAGTCGGTCGACCGGGAGAGTTCCGGCGGCGGCGCCGTGAACCAGGTGCCGGGCGCCGTCCTGGCCGCGCCGGTCGGCAACCTCACCGTCACCTCGCCCTACGGCTCGCGCGAACACCCGCTGACCGGGGTGACGAAACTGCACACCGGGGTCGACTTCGCCTCGCCCCAGGGGGCGCAGGTCTCCGCCGCGTCCAAGGGCCAGGTCGTGTTCGCGGCGATGACCAAGGCGTACGGCAACCGCGTGGTGATCGACCACGGCACCATCGGCGGCAAGCGGCTGGAGACGACGTACAGCCATCTGCTGGCCCTCCAGGTGTCGGCCGGCCAGGCGGTGGACGCCGGGACGCCGGTCGGGCTGGTCGGCTCGACCGGTCTGTCCACCGGTCCTCATCTGCACTTCGAGGTGGTTCTCGACGGGTACTACACCGATCCCCTGCCGTGGCTCAGGCCCAGTACCTGAGCCGGGCGGTTCCGGCGCGGTGACCCGACGGTCCGCCCGCCGCCTCCCGCCCGCCGTCGTTCGCCCTTCGTCCTGAGTACGCGTACTCAGGACGAAGCCGGGCCTCCGCCGGACCATGAGGGCAGGATCGCGTTCCACGTCCTGGGGGAGGACTTCATGAACACGCGTGCCGTCGCCCGTCTGACCTTCGCCAATCCCACGTCGGCGGTCTACCTGACCGTCGTGGGCGGCTCCATCGTGGTCGCTTCCGCCGTCACGAGGTTCGCCGAGGATCCCGGGCTGATCTGGGTGTGGCCGGCGCTGTTCACCGCGCCCGCCTCCGGACTGGTGACGGTCGCGGACCTCTGGCTGGACCCGGTCCTCGACACCAGGGCGTCGGTCGCGTTCAACACGGCCGGGATGGTCGCGTGCGGTCTGCTGCAGTCGTTCACCCTCGGCCTGCTCCAGCAGTCCGTGCGCACCCGTCTGCGGGGCAGGTTCCGCCCGCACCGCGCCTGAACGGGGCCCGGGAGGCGGTGGCCGCGGTACCTCACTCGCCGGCCGGGCGCCCGCCGAACCGCCAGTCGTGGATCTCGACGTCCCGGTACAGCCCGCCCCGGGCGTACGGCTCGTCCGCCATCATGGCCTCGGCGGCCTCCCGGTCCGGCAGTTCGGCCAGCAGGGCGGTGCCCATCCAGTCGGTGCCGTCCTGGGAGAGCAACGGCCCGTAGGCGATGAGGTGTTCACGGTGGGCGCGGTCGAGATGACGGTGGTGGGCCGCCTCCAGGGCGTCGCGGGCCGCGGTCGCGCCCGGCACTCCGTGCGCGATGACCAGGAAGCGCCGGTGTCCGGCCGTCCCGCTCCCGAACTGCCACATCGTGCGGCCGAGGGTGTTCCTCCAGCGGCGGATCAGGACGTCCTCGTAGACACCGGCCCTGTAGTTGGGCTCGTCGAACGCGAACCCGTGCGCGGCGGCCGCGTCGGGGAGGTCGACGATGTGCATGCTGCCGGTCACCGTCTCACCGTCGGCGCCGAGCGTGGGACCGCGTGCGATCATCCCGTCGGCGTACCCGTCCATGAACGCCCAGTGCGCCTCGTTCAGCTCCCACCGCAGCGGCATGGATCCCGGCCGGTCACGGCAGTAGAAGAAGTACTCCATCCCGCCCCCGCACCTTCCCCTTCGCAGGCTCACCCGTTCGGACGCGCCGGGCGGCAACGGATCGTACCAACGCCCGTTCCGAGCGGCACGGAATTACGGCGGCCGGCGGCCGGCAGGGGCGGACGGCGGCGGACATCCACGCGTCCGCACCCGCCGTCCGCACTGGCCGTCCGCACCCGCCGTTCGACCCCTCGTTGCATGTTCATGCGAAGTGATGCATAATCTTCCTATGTCTAAGGTCCTCACCTCCCTTCCCGCCGGCGAGCGCGTCGGTATCGCCTTCTCCGGCGGACTCGACACCTCGGTCGCGGTCGCGTGGATGCGCGACAAGGGCGCCGTTCCGTGCACCTACACCGCCGACATCGGCCAGTACGACGAGCCCGACATCGCCTCGGTGCCCGGCCGCGCCAAGGCCTACGGTGCCGAACTCGCGCGTCTCGTCGACTGCCGTGCCGCGCTGGTCGAGGAGGGACTCGCCGCGCTCACCTGCGGGGCGTTCCACATCCGCTCGGGCGGGCGTGCCTACTTCAACACCACGCCGCTGGGCCGTGCCGTCACCGGCACCCTGCTGGTGCGGGCGATGCTGGAGGACGACGTCCAGATCTGGGGCGACGGCTCGACGTTCAAGGGCAACGACATCGAGCGGTTCTACCGGTACGGGCTGCTCGCCAACCCGCATCTGCGGATCTACAAGCCCTGGCTGGACGCGGACTTCGTGACCGAGCTCGGCGGCCGCAAGGAGATGTCGGAGTGGTTGGTCGCGCACGACCTGCCGTACCGCGACAGCACGGAGAAGGCGTACTCCACCGACGCCAACATCTGGGGTGCCACCCACGAGGCCAAGACCCTGGAGCACCTGGACACGGGCGTCGAGACCGTCGAGCCGATCATGGGCGTCCGGTTCTGGGACCCCGAGGTCGAGATCGCCACCGAGGACGTGACGATCGGCTTCGACCAGGGCCGCCCGGTCACGATCAACGGCAAGGAGTTCGCCTCCGCCGTCGATCTGGTGATGGAGGCCAACGCCATCGGCGGCCGGCACGGCATGGGCATGTCGGACCAGATCGAGAACCGGATCATCGAGGCCAAGAGCCGCGGTATCTACGAGGCGCCGGGCATGGCCCTGCTGCACGCCGCGTACGAGCGTCTGGTCAACGCGATCCACAACGAGGACACGATCGCCCAGTACTACAACGAGGGACGGCGTCTCGGCCGGCTCATGTACGAGGGCCGCTGGCTGGACCCGCAGGCCCTGATGGTGCGTGAGTCGCTGCAGCGCTGGGTCGGCGCCGCCGTCACCGGCGAGGTCACCCTGCGGCTGCGGCGCGGCGAGGACTACTCGATCCTCGACACCCGCGGCCCGGCGTTCAGCTACCACCCGGACAAGCTGTCCATGGAGCGCACCGAGGACTCGGCGTTCGGCCCGGTGGACCGGATCGGCCAGCTCACCATGCGCAACCTCGACATCGCCGACTCGCGCGCCAAGCTGGAGCAGTACGCCGGGCTCGGTCTGATCGGCACCGGCAGCCCCTCCATCGGTGCCGCCCAGGCGGCCTCGACCGGGCTGATCGGCAGCATGCCGGAGATGCCGCAGGGCGGTGCCGAGGCCATCGCCTCCCGCGGCGAGGTCTCCGAGGACGACGAGCTGCTGGACCGCGCGGCGATGGAGTTCGGCACGGACTGATGTCCGGCCGCAGCACAACGAACGACTGAGGGGTGGGCCCGGCGCTGTTGGCG